>CAMKEK010000247.1:0-2516 GCA_946411545.1 uncultured Clostridia bacterium | reverse complement strand
TTGTCAAGAGAGGAAAAGCAGATTCTACAAATCAGAACAAATTGAAACGCATATTCATCCAAATTTATGTGAATATATACGAAAAACCGGCTGCCTCTGATGTGGGGCAGCCGGTTTGAAGCAATATTGATCAGGAATCGGTTCAGGCCGGACGGTTTTTGCGCGGGCTGTGGCTGCGGCCGCGGCGGCGGGCCTGGGAGAGCTTGGCGCGATAGAAGTTCTGCATCTCTTCGTCAGCCTCGTAAACCAGACGATGGGCGGTCCAGAGCTCATTGTCCAGGTCCTTCTTCAGGCGAATCCGGGAGAGAAAGTCTCCGTGCTCCGGGCAGTTGAAGAGGTTCATATAGCGTCCGTCACTCTGACTGATCCAGCGGTTGCCGGTTTGTACCACACCGCAGACGGGGCAGGAGAGTCCGTGGACCTTCGCTTCGGCAAACGCGTCGGCTTTGCTTTCAAAGCCGGAGGAACTGTCATGCACCAGCGCTTCCTGCGAAGGGTTCAGGTCCTGTTGGGGCGGCTTATAGTTCGGCATCCGTTTGGCGAGGATTTCTTCCGCCTCCGGATAGAGCCGCATGCCCTCTTCCATGTCAAGATGAGTGGTGACCAGCGCCGTGTTATAGGCATCGCCAAGCGCGTCATGGGCCACACGGGTCTGCTCAATCTCAAAATGCTCCATCGCAGAGGCGAGGGACTTCTGGTTCTTGTCACCTCCGGTCTGGAGGTTATAGATCATCTGCAGATTGACCCAGCCGGCAATCCAGTCCCAGTCGAGGTCGTGGATGATGATGTTCTGTTCAAAGATCCCCTGATCGTCCCAGCCCCAGGTGAGAAAGGTGACATCGTCGCCGCACCAGGCCCGGAAGCGTTCCATGGCCTCGGGAAAAGTGACCCCGTGGGAGAGACGGTCCTTATCAAAGCCGGTGATCTTTTTGACCTTATAGTGCATCCGGCGAAAATAAACCGGCCGGACATCGATGGTGAATTCCTCACCGAGGGTGAGATCGGGATTGAGCTTCACGGCGCCGATCTCGATGATCTCGCCGCGGAGATGAATGGGCAAATGGTTAAAAACGTCAGATTTGGAACTCATGGCCTGGTTCCATTCCAAATCCAAAACGACAAAATTCATAGGAGACAGCCTCCGGTAATCATTGCTGTGGAACACGCCTGCTCAGTATACCACAGAGCGCGTGACAATGCACGAAGAATTTTAAGTTTTTTCAGCAAAATATACTTCTTGGCGAGATACATCACATTTCAAAGAATATCGTTCGGCAGGATAAGTGGTCCGCGCCTGAAACAGACGGAAGCCGCTGATCCGGAGACAGAGAACTCCCCCTGCCGTGTCTGCGACAGGGGGAGAGCAATAGGCTGCGGATCAGCAGGGCCGGGAAAGAATCACACGACGCCCTGGGCCATCATAGCCTCGGCAACCTTCAGGAAGCCTGCGACATTCGCGCCGACCATCAGGTCGCCCGGCTTGCCGCATTCCACAGAGGCGGCATAGCAGGCCTGGTAGATGTTCTTCATGATGCCCTGCAGCTTCTCGTCGACTTCCTCGAAGCTCCAGCTCATGCGGATGGAGTTCTGGCTCATCTCAAGACCGGAGGTGGCGACGCCGCCGGCATTGGAGGCCTTGCCCGGGCTGTAGAGCAGACCGTTGTTCTGCACGACCGCAATGGCTTCCGGTGTCAGAGGCATGTTCGCGCCTTCGAACACGGCCATGCAGCCGTTATCGACCAGGGCCTGGGCGCCCTTCTCATCCATCTCGTTCTGAGAGGCACAGGGATGGGCGATGTCGCACTTGACGGTCCAGATGTCGCGGCAGCCGGCATGGTACTCGGAGCCGGGAACCTCATCCGCGTAGACGCTGATGCGTGCGCGTCTCTTCTGCTTGATGTCAAAGAGCTTCTTGAGATCGATGCCCTTGGGATCATAGACATAGCCCTGGGAGTCGCTCATGGCGACAACCTTGCCGCCGAACTGGGTGACCTTCTCGGCGCAGTACTGGGCGACATTGCCGGAACCGGAAACCACGACGGTCTTGCCTTCGTAAGAGTCATTCTTCAGGTGCTTCAGCGCCTCGGCGGAGAAATAGCACAGGCCGTAGCCGGTGGCCTGGGTGCGGGCCAGAGAGCCGCCGTAGGTCAGACCCTTGCCGGTGAGAACGCCGCCGTCAAAACGGTCGACGATTCTCTTATACTGACCGAACAGGAAGCCGATTTCACGGGCACCAACGCCGATATCACCGGCCGGGGTGTCGGTGAACTGGCCGATGTGACGGTAGAGCTCGGTCATAAAGCTCTGGCAGAAGCGCATGACCTCGGCATCGGACTTGCCCTTCGGATCAAAGTCGGAACCGCCCTTGCCGCCGCCCATGGGGAGCGTCGTCAGGGAGTTTTTCAGGATCTGCTCAAAGCCGAGGAACTTGATCACGGAGAGGTTCACACTGGGGTGGAAACGAAGACCGCCCTTATAGGGGCCGATGGCCGAATTGTACTGGACGCGGTAGCCGC
>CAMKEK010000246.1:0-2524 GCA_946411545.1 uncultured Clostridia bacterium | reverse complement strand
GGAATCTGCCGGATATCCGACAGCGTGATTTTGTCATTTCCTTCGCCGTACCAGCGAAAGCCCATTTGCATCGGCATGTTTTTCCTCCTCAGCTCATGCTGAAATAGTCCGGATAGCGCTCCTGCACCGCGGCAAGATTTTCCCGGTAACGCCCCATATGGACCTCCAGTCTCTCCAGCGTTGTTTTCAGGTCTCCGTCCGCGATCGCCTGATAGAGTCCGGTATGGTCTTTCACGTTGGTCTCCTGTCCCATAAAATGCAGGCTCAGCATACGCATGCGTTCAATATGCTGGAGCTGGCCAAACTGAATGCGGTAGTTCTCCTCCCGGCCAACCGCCAGAAAGGCAATCCGGTGGAACTCGTTATCCAGGCGCAGAAGGTTCTTTCCCCTGTTCTCGCTCGGAAGCTCCGCATAGTGCCGGTAGGTTCGCAGATTCTCCTCATACAGCCATCGATATTCCTCCGTGATATGACCGCAGGCCCTGGTGATGATTTCCTTCTCCAGGGCATAGCGGGCGAACTGCTCCGTATCCATCCGGTGCACATCGATCGGTGAGACAAAGGTCCCTGTCTGGGGCTTCATCACAACCATGTTGCTGGTAGACAGGATGATCAGTGCCTCTCTTACCGGTGTGCGGCTCATCTGCAGCTCTTCGGCAAGCTGTTTGTCGCTGATCGCTTCCCCGGGCTTGAGCTCACAGCCGATGATCTTGTCCCGTATGATCTGGTAGGCGGTCTCGCGCGCATTTCTGCCTGTTCCGGCTGCATGCGCATTCTTTTCCGTGTTATTGATCGGTATGACCATTCCGCCTCCTTCCCTCTTGGTCTTGTATCTTTAGGTTCTTTCAGAGCACCACGCCGTCTTTGAAAATGGAAATTTCTCTGGCGTTGTGCACTTCGTTTTTCGTCTGCCGGCCGCCGGCAACCTCCAGCACGAAGTCCAGCAGGCGCTCGCCCGCATCGTCCGGGCTCTCTCCCTCGGCGACGGTCCCGGCGTTAAAGTCGATCCAGTTGCCCTTCTTCTCATACAGCGCGGTATTGGTGGATATTTTGACTGTGGGCACCGGCGCTCCGAAGGGGGTGCCGCGCCCGGTGGTGAAAAGAATCAGATGGGCGCCGGCCGCGGTCAGATCCGTCGCCGAGACCAGATCATTGCCCGGACCGGAAAGCAGGTTCAGGCCCTTTCTGCGCACGGGCTCGGCATATTCCAGCACGTCCGTGATCTGGGCGCTGCCGCCCTTCTGGACGCAGCCGCAGGACTTGTCCTCCAGCGTGGTGATGCCGCCGGCTTTGTTGCCGGGGCTCGGATTTTCGTAGACCACCTGACCGTGGCTGACAAAATAGTCCTTGAAGCGGTTGACCATCCGCACCGCCTTGTCGAAAACCTCCTCGCTTTCGCAGCGGGAAAACAGAATGTTTTCCGCGCCGAACATCTCGGGCACTTCGGTCAGGACGGTGCTTCCGCCCAGAGCCACCAGCCGGTCCGAAAAGCGTCCGACGGTGGGATTGGCCGTGATGCCGGACAGCCCGTCCGAGCCGCCGCACTTCATGCCGACCACAAGCTCGGAGGCCGGAATTTCTTCCCGCCGGAACTGTCCGGCATAGGCCGCCAGCTCTTCCAGAAGCGCGGCACCGGCGGCCAGCTCGTCTTCCGCCTGCTGGCAGACCAGGAACTTGACCCGTCGGTCATCCCACTCCCCCAGCTCGGCTTTGAACTGTTCCTGCGTCAGGTTTTCACAGCCCAGGCTCAGCACCAGCACGCCCCCCGCGTTGGGATGGCGAACCAGCGCCGCCAGGAGCTTCCGCGTCTGGGCATGGTCCTCCCCCATCTGGCTGCAGCCGAAGGGATGGGCGAAGGTATAGAGTCCGTCGATGCTGCCGGTGACAAGATGCTGATTCTCCTTCACCAGCGCGGCCGCGATGCTGTTGACGCAGCCCACGGTGGGGATGATCCAGAGCTCGTTGCGCACGGCGGCGCGCCCGTCCTCGCGGCGGTAGCCCTGAAACGTTCTGGGCTCTGTCTCGGGCAGCGGAAACGTCCTGTGCTCATAGGCATAGTCCGCGCTCTCGCTGAGCCCGGTCCGTACGTTATGGACATGGACCCAGGTTCCCGCCGGGATCTCCGTCTTTGCAATGCCGATCGGATTGCCGTATTTGACGACAGCTTCCCCTTCGGGAATCGTGCTCAGCGCGATTTTGTGTCCGCGGGCGATATTCTCTGAGGCGGTGACTTCCGCGCCGCCCACTGTCAGGTGTTCGCCCGCAGTGAGATCGGTCAGGGCCACCGCCACATTATCCGCGGGATGGATGCGGATGAGCTTCATCCCGCGCACTCCTTCATGGCTTCGTACATGCCGACTTCGTCAACGCGGTTCAGATCGGCGGTCACAGCCTCTTCCAGTCCGTCGATTCCGTTCAGTGCTCCGTCCCAGAAGCGCTCGTCGGTCACAACCGCATGCACGAGGGCGGCGTTGTCGTCATTCTTATGGGCGGCAAAGAAGTCCAGCACCCACTGGTCATCCCG
>CAMKEK010000245.1:0-2534 GCA_946411545.1 uncultured Clostridia bacterium | reverse complement strand
ACAGCGCATAAGGGGGAAGCGGAAGCCCGTCTTCTCCCGTTTTCTTTTCCGGCGCGCCCTGCATGACCCGGAGAATTCCCTCGACGATGTCGTCCACATAGGTGAAGTCCCGCATACAGTTCCCATAGTTGAAGATCCGGATGGTCCCGCCGGCCAGAAGCTTCTGCGTTGCGGAATAGTAGAACATGTCCGGACGTCCGGCGGGACCGTAGACGGTAAAGAAGCGCAGCCCCGTGGACGGAATGTTATACAGCTTCGCGTAGCTGTGGGCCAGAAGTTCTGCGCTCTTCTTGGTCGCGGCATAGAGACTGACCGGATGATCGACCATATCGTCCACACTGAAGGGAACCTTCCGGTTTCCGCCGTAGACAGAACTGGAGGAGGCATACACCAGATGCTCAACCGGGAAATGACGGCAGGCTTCCAGAATGTTGTAGAAGCCGATGACGTTGGATTCCATATAGGCATCCGGGTGATCAATGGAATAACGGACACCGGCCTGCGCGGCCAGATTTACGACAATGTCCGGATGCCAGGTTTCGAAAGCCCGGCGGACGGCGTCCCGGTCCGCGAGATTTCCCCGAATGAAGATATGACGGGCAGGGGAAGACTTGGCCTGCTTTTCAATCAGGGCGAGGCGGTATTCCTTCAGCGCCGGATCATAATAGTCGTTCATGCTGTCAAAGCTGATCACAGTGCCGCTATGGAGCTCTTTCAGCAGCCGGAGAACCAGATTGGAGCCGATGAAGCCGGGAGATCCGGTGACAAGAATGGCTTTTCCCTGTAAATCGACGGCTTGCTTCTTCATACGATGCACATCCTCATTACGTACTCAGTCTCTGCGGAAAAGGTCCCTGGTATAGACTTTTTCTTCGACATCATCCAGAACCGAATCATAGCGGTTGGCGATGATACAGCTGCACATGGATTTGAATTTCTCCAGATCATTGACCACGCGGCTGCCGAAGAAGGTGCTTCCGTCTTCCAGGGTCGGCTCATAGATCACGACCGTGGCGCCTTTGGCCTTGATCCGCTTCATAACGCCCTGAATCGAAGACTGACGGAAATTGTCGCTGTTGCTCTTCATGGTGAGCCGGTAGACACCGACCGTGACGTCCCGCTGCCGGTTTTCCTTGTCGCTGGAATAGCTCTCACTGTTGCCGTAGGAGCCGGCGATTTCCAGAACTCTGTCGGCGATAAAGTCCTTCCGGGTACGGTTGCTTTCCACAATGGCCTGAATCAGGTTTTCCGGGACATCCCTGTAATTTGCCAGAAGCTGCTTGGTGTCCTTCGGCAGGCAGTATCCGCCGTACCCGAAGGAAGGATTGTTGTAAAACGAACCGATTCGCGGGTCGAGGCAGACCCCCTTGATGATGGAAGCGGTGTTCAGGCCCTTCAGCTCGGCATAGGTGTCCAGCTCGTTAAAATAGGAAACACGGAGTGCCAGATAGGTATTGGCAAAGAGCTTGGTCGCCTCTGCTTCCGTCGGACCGACGAACAGCGTTTCGATCGGTGATTTGACAGCGCCCTGCTGAAGCAGGCCTGCGAAGATCCGGGCTTCATCTTCTGTGCGGCTGTCACAGCCGACGATGATTCGGGAGGGGTAAAGGTTGTCATAAAGTGCCTTGGACTCCCGAAGAAACTCCGGACTGAAAAGAATATGTTCCTCCGGATACTTCTCGGCAAGCTGCCGGGTATAGCCGACCGGGATCGTGGACTTGATCACGATCGCGGGTTTTACAGCTTTTTCCGCGGTGACCTCCGATACAAGCCGGACCACGGAGTCAACGGCGGAACAGTCAAAGTAATTGGTCTTCGGGTCATAGTTTGTCGGGGTTGCCACGATGACAAAATCGGCATCCCGATAGGCGGATGCTCCATCGGTGGTAACGTGCAGGGAGAGTTCGCGTTTTCCGGATTTTGCTTCCTCGAAGAATTTCTCAATATACTCATCCTGAATGGGACTGATGAACTGATTCAGGCGGTCCGCCTTTTCTGGGGTTGTCGTAACTGCGACGACTTCGTGGTGCTGGGAGAGAAGAACCGCAAGAGAAAGCCCGACATAGCCGACACCGGCGACGGCAATCCGATATCTGCGGTCCACGGGAATCCCGGCCGACGGAGAATCATCCGCAAGCAGATCCGTGATCTGAAATCCGAGAATCGCAGAGAGCTCTTCAAGCTGCTCAATGGAGGGCGTGTACTGGCCGTTTTCTAGATTGCTGAGGATCGAGCGGTTGATTCCGGTTTTTTTAGAAAGCTCTGCCTGAGAGAGACCGAGCCTGTTCCGGCCGGAGCGAACAGCATCGGATAAGAGCTGTTTGGATAATCTTTTCATTTGACATACTCCTCGGTGTTGCTGATAACAACATAAAATGACGCGTGAATTTGTGGGCTGCATGCATCATATCATGAAAATACAGCGGTGTCAACGAAATTGTTGCTGGAATGTACAATGAAAAATGTTATAAATAACAACAAAACCGCATCGCTCGACTCCCGGAGGAGTTCGAATGATGCGGTTTTGTCTGATG
>CAMKEK010000244.1:0-2539 GCA_946411545.1 uncultured Clostridia bacterium | reverse complement strand
GCCATGTAGCCGCAGTCTTCCAGGAGGCAGAGCATCAGAAACAGCACCAGCATCTGCGGGACAAAGCCGAGTACCGCGCCCACGCCGGCGAAAATACCGTCGGAAACCAGCCCGGTCAGCCAGTCGGCCGCGCCGAGGCTTTCCATGATTCCCCGGGACCCCTCTGTCAGCCACTTTGCGCCCAGCACGTCGTTGGTCCAGTCCGTCAGGAAGCTTCCGAAAGGCCCCATGGCAATCCAGTAGACCAGATACATGATCACCGCGAAGATGGGCAGGCCCAGAATCCGGTTCGTAACAACCCGGTCAATCTTGTCCGACGTGCTGAGTCCTCCGGCGTTCGCTCTTTTGTAGCAGCCTTTTATGACCCCGGCGATCCAGACATAGCGTTCGTTTGTGATGATGCTCTCTGCGTCGTCGTCCAGCTCTTTCTCGGCCGCCGCGATGTCCTTTTCCACATGGTCCAGAACACTCTGATCGAGCTTGAGCTTTTCCTGTACCTTGGCATCACGTTCAAAAACCTTGATTGCGTACCATCTCTGCTGTTCCTCCGGCAGGCAGTGAACCGTGACTTCTTCAATATGCGCCAGCGCATGCTCCACCGCGCCGGAGAAGGTATGCTGCGGAATGGTCTTGGTCCCCTCGGTGGCCGCGATGGCTGCCTCTGCGGCAGCTTCGGTTCCCTCCCCCTTCAAAGCGGAGATTTCGACCACTTTGCATCCAAGCTGACGGCTGAGTTCCGGCACGTTGATGTTGTCGCCCTTCCGGCGGACCAGGTCCATCATGTTCAGGGCGATCACCACCGGGATGCCAATCTCCACCAGCTGTGTGGTGAGATAGAGGTTTCTCTCCAGGTTGGTGGCATCGACGATATTCAGGATGACATCCGGGCGTTCCTCAATCAGATAATTACGCGCAACCACCTCTTCCAGTGTATAGGGGGAAAGGGAGTAGATGCCCGGAAGGTCGGTCACGATAACGTCCTTGTGATTCTTCAGGCGGCCTTCCTTCTTCTCAACCGTAACACCCGGCCAGTTGCCGACGAACTGATTCGAGCCGGTCAGCGCATTGAACAGGGTCGTCTTCCCGCTGTTTGGATTGCCCGCGAGGGCAATGCGGATCTGTTTTTCCATCTCGTTTCTCCTTTGCTTCTCTCAGACAGATTCGACTTCGATCATTTCGGCATCCGCCTTGCGCAGGCTCAGTTCATAGCCGCGCACCGTGAGCTCAACGGGGTCGCCCAGCGGGGCAACCTTCCGGACATAGATCTCCGTCCCTTTGGTGATACCCATATCCATGATACGGCGCTTGACCGCGCCCTCTCCGTGGAGTTTTACGACCTTCACGGTCTCCCCGATTTTGGTTTCTCTGAGGGTTTTCATCCTGTTTTCTCCTTTTATATCATGATTTTCCCGGCCATCTCGCGGCTGATCGCCACACGGGAGTCTTTGACCTTCACAATCAAATTTCCACCGATCTCTGATACAATAGTTACGGTTCCGCCGGCTACAAATCCCAGGTCTTCCAGATGTTTTTTTGTCTCCTGGTTTCCACCGACCTTCCGGATGATGTTGTCCTCGCCCACACCGGCAAGAAGCAGAGGCATCATATGCCGTGACCTCCTTCACTTCATGCAACACTCTTTAAAGTCTGTTAAGTTAGATTAGGTTTTTCTAACGTTTATGCAGTTTACACTTTCTAACTGCTTTTGTCAATATCTTCCGGTAAAAAATATCTAATTTGCGGTAGAGAAGATTAACCGCGCCCGTAAACAGATGACACCGCTCCCCCGCGGCCCGAAAGGCCGAAGGGAAACGGTGCCTGTTGATGTTTTTTGTATTCTCCGGATGCTGCCCGGCGGTCAGCGGTCGAAACAGAAGAGAATCGGCCTGCCTTCACAATACAGCAGACTGTTCTCGACTCTGACGGTCGTTCCGTCGATCAGGTTTTCATAGCACCCGTCCGGCGCATCCACCTTCACCCTGGCGCAGGCCGATTTCAGGCTGAAAACACCGATCTTTTTCTTTCTTTCATTCTGACGCAGCAGCACCGCGATTTCGTGCTCATCGTCCGCACGCGCCTCAAAGGCGTCGTCTGCATCCAGCACCGTATGCTTCAGGTCGCTGAGATGGCGGAGAGCATCACTGATGTCCCGGCCGGTCCGCGGGAAGACCTCCCGCTCGAAGAGGCTGGGGGTGTGCTCACAGCTGAATTCCTGGCCTGCGTAGAGCAGGGTCGTTCCCTTCAGGAAGAAGAGCATGGCCGTATAGTTGTCCCGGTCACTCTCGCTCTGCACAGAGGCGCAGATCCGCGGCTGATCATGGTTTTCGAGAAAGCGCAGCTTGTTGTAGTTTGCCGGGTAGACGGCCTCCTGGAAGTTCATGTTGTCCAGCCAGTGGCTCAGTACCACTTCACCCCGCAGATACCGGTCGAAGCTCTCTCGGATGTCATATTCATATTCCATGTCAAAGGCCTCATAGGCTTCGGTATCTCGCGAGCAGCCAAAGCCTTCTCTTCGGACCAGGTTTCCGAAGCTCTGGTG
>CAMKEK010000243.1:0-2544 GCA_946411545.1 uncultured Clostridia bacterium | reverse complement strand
ACTTGCTGCAAAATTATGCAAAATGACAAATCTCTTGTCAAGGCGTCGGTAAAATGGTACAATAATTTAACTTTGGATTCAGACAGGAGAAGAATCATGGACGCGGCAAAAACGAAACTGATTGTCATCACCGGCCCCTTCGGCGCCGGACTGAAGGATATCGTGGCGGAGCTGCTCGACAGCGGAAAAGATTTCACGACGGTGACGCCGGTGACTGCACGGAAGATGAAAGACGGAGAGCAGAACGGGATCGGCTTTTTCTTCTATGATCTGGAGGGCTGGAATGCGATGAAGGAATCCGGTGACCTGCTTGAAGCAACGGAGCTCGCCGGAAATGACTACGGTACTTCCAGAGCCTTGGTGCAGGCTGCACTGAGCAGTGGGAAACATGTAATTCTCATGCTCGAGCCGGAGCGGGCGGCCCAGGTGAAGCGGAACATGCCGGAGGCATACTGCCTGTATGTCGAGCCCGCAGATCCGACGCAGCTCAGGGCACGTTACGCGAAAACTGCCAGAAACTCCTATGAGCTTACGGCCAGAATGGAACTGGCCACGGAACAGAGGGCAGAATCCGGATACTGTGATGCCCGTGTTGACAGTACGGACCCCGACGCGGCGGTTCTGGAGATCCGGAAACTGATTGACAGGCTCTGAACGTACAGTCCGAAGGAAAACCGTATGAGCGGGGGTGAGAACGCTGAAAAAACAGAAAAAACTCAAATATGCGCTATCCGCCGCTGCATTCTGTGTCCTGCTGCTGCGCCCGCTGCATGCGAGCCTGCTCATCGCGCCCGCGGTTACGCTTCTCCTGTTTACGGCGCTGCCGTTGGAAAGCCTGACCGAGGCCCCGGGGGAATGCAGCGGTATGAGCAGTGGACACCTGTTCTCGGCGGTGCTGTCTGCGCTTTTTTTTGCGGTGCTTTTTCTTGTTGTCTGGCTCAGAACAAAACAGATGGTTTCGCTGCATTTCTTCCGCTGGAAAGAAGCGCTTCCTCTGCTTCTGGCCGCTGCGGTCGGCGGTTTCGGATCAATCCCGTTCCTGACGGGACTGATGGAGTCTCTGTGCCGGAGCGGCGCGCCCACGAAGCCGGCTGCGACCACCCAGGCGGCAGACGTACCGGGAAAAAACACCGGGATCCCCGGGGAAGACCGAAGATTGCTGTTCTTGGTGGCGCTGGTGACGGTCTCGGTCTGCTCGCTCTCTTCGCCGCTCTATCCGTTCAACGACTGGGTGGATGCCAACTGCTTCTTCACGGTGGGCAAGTCCATGCTCTACGGCATTGTGCCGTATCGGGACCTCTATGAACAGAAGGGACCGCTGCTCTATGCGCTGTATGCCCTCTGCTATCCGATCTCACACAAAACATTCCTCGGCGGCTGGCTGCTGGAAGTGGCGGCGGCGTGGGCGCTTCTTAGCCTGGCCTGGAAAAGCCACCTGCTTGTGACCGGGAAGCGGGATCCGATCTTTCTGTTCCTCACGGCGGCACTGGTCTATACGGTACCGGCGTTCCTCAAAGGCGGCAGCGCCGAGGAGCTCTCTCTGCCGCTGATCATGCTCTCTTTTTATTACGGATTGCGCTGTATCTGCCTGAACCGTGAGATCACACCGCGGGAGGCATTCCTGATCGGATTGAGTTCCGGAGCGGTTCTCTGGATCAAGTACAGCATGCTGGGCTTTTACCTCGGGTTTATTCTGGTCCCGGCTTATCGGATGCTCCGGAACGGCCGGGGACTGCAGCTGCTGAAGCTTCTGGGCCTGATTGTTCTGGGCGTTGCGGCGGCGAGCCTTCCGGTGCTTGCATACTTTGGCTATCACAGGGCGCTATCGTCCCTTTGGGAGGCTTACTTCTATAACAATCTGTTTGTCTACGGAAAGGCGTCGTCTATTCTGAGCACGGTCCGGGGCCTGGCTTCCGGAATGGCATCCATGCTGACCTTCAATGACGCGACGGTCCTGCTGGTGCTGCTGTCGCTGATCACGCTGTGGCGGGAAAAGAACAGAACGCTGGCCCTCCATGTGTTTCTGTGCTTCGCCTTTGCCTTTGGGCTCATCTATGCGGGGGGAATCAATCTCAAGTACTACTCTGAGATTCTCTGTGTCTTTATCCCGCTGGGCGTGTCGCAGCTGCTGAAGCTTTGCGGCAAATCACAGGAGATTGCGCAAAGTGAAGGAGCGAGAGCCGCGGAAACAAATAAGCCGGAAGATGAGAGCGGAAAGCTGTTAACAAAGCGGCCGGAGTACAGCCGGGTTTCCAGGATCGTGATTCCGATTCTGTTCACTCTGGCGCTCTTCGGCACCGAAAACAGCTATATGCTCTTCCGGAATCGTTCGGAGATGCCGCAGTATATCTTTGCCGAGACCCTGAAAGAAGACCCGGATGCAACGCTGTTTAATTACGGCGCACTGGACATCGGCCTCTTCACGACCGCCGACATTCTTCCGTCTACCCGCTATTTCTGCATGCTGAATCTTCCATCCGAGGAAATGATGGGGGAAATGGAGCACTACATGCGCGACGGCACCACCAAATACATTGTCTCCCG
>CAMKEK010000242.1:0-2546 GCA_946411545.1 uncultured Clostridia bacterium | reverse complement strand
TCCGTTCTGGAGTACTTCATCTCCACCAGAGGCGCCCGTAAGGGTATGGCCGATACGGCGCTGCGTACCGCGGACTCCGGTTACCTGACCCGTCGTATGGTCGATGTCTGCCAGGATGTCATCATCCGCGAGGAAGACTGCGGCACCACCGAGGGCGTCTGGGCCCAGGCCGAGTATGACCGCGGCCAGCTGGTCAAGGACTTCGGCACCGCGATCCACGGCCGCTTCCCGGCACTGCCCATTACGGATCCGCAGACCGGCGAGCTGCTCTTCGACACAGACCACATGCTGATGCCGAAGGACGCGGATGTCCTGGAGGCTCACGGAATCCACAAGGCATTCATCCGCAGCGTCATGACCTGCGAGGCCCGCACCGGCATCTGCGCCAAGTGCTACGGCATCAACCTGGCCATCGGCCAGCCGGTCAACATGGGTGAAGCGGTCGGCGTCATTGCCGCCCAGTCCATCGGCGAGCCCGGTACCCAGCTGACGATGCGTACCTTCCACACCGGCGGCGTCGCCGGCGACGACATCACCCAGGGTCTTCCCCGTGTCGAAGAACTGTTCGAGGCACGCAAGCCCAAGAAGATGTCGGTCCTGTCCGAGATCTCCGGTACGGTCACCATTGAAGAGGCCAAGAAGGGCGTCATGTACTCCCTCACCGTGGTGAACGAGGAAGAGGGCGAGACCAAGGTCTATATGGTACCGCACAACGCCGGTATCCAGGTCCACAACGGCGACCACGTCGACCGCGGCCAGGCGCTGACCTCCGGTGCGCTGAACCCGCATGACGTGCTCCGCATCCGCGGCATCAACGACGACGAGTTCGGCCGCCAGGGCGTCCGCAGCTACATCACCAGCGAGGTCCAGAAGGTGTACCGTCAGCAGGGCGTTGACATCAACGACAAGCACATCGAAGTCATTGTCCGCCAGATGATGCGCAAGGGCCGTGTGGAAGAAGCCGGCAGCACCGATCTGCTCAGCGGCGCGACGGTGGATATCTCCATCGTGAAAGACGCCAACCGCAAGATCCGCGAGCGCATCGCCAACGGGGAAGAGGGCCTGACCGAGGCCACTTACACCCAGCTGCTCATGGGTATCACGAAGGCCTCTCTGGCCACGGACAGCTTCCTGTCCGCCGCCTCCTTCCAGGAGACCACCCGCGTCCTCACCGACGCCGCCATCAAGGGCAAGGTGGACCACCTGGTGGGCCTGAAGGAGAACGTCATCATCGGCAAGCTGATCCCCGCGGGCTCCGGCCTGTCCGTCTACCGCGACTTCAAAGAAGAGACCGACGAGACCATCGCCTCCGAGGCGGAGGAATACGTCGACCTCACCAAGCTGGTCAACAAGACCAACGCGCTCTAAGCCGCGCACCTGACAAGCAAATAAAAAGCAGCAGCCCCGTGAGTGATTCACTCACGGGGCTGCGTTATATCCGGATGAGATGGACAGGTGCTGCCGCTCAGTCCGGGGCGCTGTATTTTTCAAAGACCGGTTCAATCAGAAAGCTGGAGAGCCAGGAGGCGAGGCCGGGGACGAAGAAGACAAAGAAATAGTTTTGGGAGAAGGCCGCGATCCCGAGCCCCAGCAGCAGCGCCATCAGAGCGGAGCGCAGAATGTTTCCGAGGGCGAGACGCAGAGCGGTCCTGTTCAGGGCGGCAAAGCCGAAGGTGAAACGCGACAGGAGCGGGAAAACCCAGCTCAGAATGCAGAGCAGCAGATACAGCAGGAGCAGAAAGACCACGCTCCAGGCGGTGATGACCTGGCCGTCCGGGCCGGCGCCGGCCAGCAGACGGTACAGAAAGACAAGGAGGCCCGCGATGGCACCCCAGAGCAGGGTCGTCAGGCAGCCTGGCTTCAGCTCCCTGCGGAACGTGCCGAAGAAGCGCTGAAACAGGTCGGATTCTTTGCGGCGCATGTTATGCGCGACCGCATCGTAAAGCGCCGTGGATGCCGCCCCCATCGTGACGACCGGAGCGGAGCAGAGCGTCCAGAGCAGACTCAGGGAGACGATTTCACCAAGCCAGCTGAAAAACCGCCAGATCCCGGTCTCAGGGTTAAAGAAGCGGCGGCCCATCAGGAGAGAAGGGTGGGAACCAGCCCGGCGAGCTTTTCCGCCAGCTGACGGTGTCCTTTCCCGGTCAGGTGCATGCAGTCCAGCCTGTTGAACTCCGCCACACCCTCCGCATCGAGAAAGGCACAGTGCTGCGCCTCCGCCATCGGGCGGAGATACTTTGCAAGTTCCCGGGATTTCTCCGGGCAGCCGAGACCCATGGCGTCGCCCTCCGGGCGGAGGTAGAGACCGTCGCCGATGTGCGGCGGGCAGACGATCAGAATATTGGGCCTGCCGCCGCGCCAGGCCATGACGCTTTTGGCCTTCATGACAAGGCGCTCCATTCCGAGGGAAATGCAGGCGGCGCTCACGCCGAGGCGCTCCTTGGTGTCGTTGGTGCCGAGCATGATGATCAGCAGATCCACCGGCTCATGACTCATGAGGGTGGAGTAGATCACGTCCAGGCCGGACATGCATTCGTGCAGCGGAT
>CAMKEK010000241.1:0-2555 GCA_946411545.1 uncultured Clostridia bacterium | reverse complement strand
CCGTTCTCCACCCAGTTGCCCACCAGGTTGCAGAGGATCCGCCGGAAATAGTCGTGTCTTGCATAGCTGAGGAAAGAGCGCGAGTCGGTCAGCATGCCGACAAAATTCCCCAGCAGGCTCAGGTTGGCCAGGGACTTCATCTGCTCCTCCATGCCGGATTTGGTATCATTGAACCACCAGGCACTGCCGTGCTGGATTTTTCCGGGAACCTCGTCGGACTGGAAGCTGCCGAGTATGGTGCCGAGCTGTGCGTTGTCTGCGGGGTTGAGGGAGTAGAGGATCGTCTTCGGCAGCTCGCCGCTCTCATCCAGTGCGGACAGGAAACGGGCGATGTCCTGGCCGCAGGTGTTCTGGGCGATCATGTCAAAGCCGGTATCGGGCCCCAGTTTGCGGAACATGCGCTCGTTGGCATTTCTGTAGCAGGAATAGTGGATCTGCATGGCGATGCCGAGCCGGTGGTAAGCTTTGCCCAGGCACAGCAGGACGGCCGTCTGATACTTCTCGGCCTCTTTTTTGCTCACGCTCTCGCCGGCCATCGCTTTTTGGAAAATCTCGTTGACCTTCTTGGCGGAGGCGGGGCGGAAGGGGACATAATCCAGGCCGTGGTCGCTGGCGCGGCAGCCCATGGTCTTGAAGAATTCCAGGCGCTGCACCAGGGCGTCCATGACTTCCTCTGCCGAATCGAGGCTTTCCTTCCCGACGCTCTTTGCCAGCTTCCCGATGTACTCGGCAAAGCCTTCCTTCTGGATGTTGATGGCCTTGTCCGGGCGGAAGGACGGGCAGACTTTCACATCGATGGTCTTGTCGGCCGCGATGCGCCCGTGCCATTCCAGGGTGTCCACGGGATCGTCGGTGGTGCCGATGAAGGCCACATTCGCCTTCTTGATGATGCCGCGCACGGTCAGGTTCGGATCCGTCCTCAGCTTCTCGTTGCAGAAGTTCCAGGCCTCTTCGGCGTTTTCCACCGTCAGGGGCTTGTTATAGCCGAAAAACTGTCTCAGCTCCAGGTTGCACCAGTGATACATGGGGTTTCCGATGGCCATCTCCAGCGCCTCGACAAACTTGAGGAAGCGCTCATAATCCGGCCGGTCTCCGGTGATATAATCCTCGCTGACCCCGTTGGAGCGCATGACGCGCCATTTATAGTGATCTCCGAAATAGCCGCCCTCCGGCTGCTTTCCGCCCAGCCACACCTCGACCAGGTTGTCGAAGCGGCGGTCTTCGTAGATTTCTTTCGGATTGATGTGGCAGTGGTAGTCCACCAGCGGCATATGCTCTGCATAGTCGTGAAACAGGTGTTTGGCCGTCTCCGTCTCCAGCAGAAAATCTTTGTCCATAAATTCTTTCATTGTTTTTCCTCCGTCAGATAAAATCTTCCCGCATCGGTGTGAAAATGTCCAGAAGCGTGGTATCTTCCAGGATCTGAACGCCGTGGACGACATTGGGCGCCACATAATAGGTATCCCCGGTATGAAGGACCTGATCCGGCTGCCCCTCCTCCTGGTAAACCAGGCTGCCGCTTACGATGTAGCCGATCTGCTCATGGGGATGCGAGTGCTTTGCCCCCACCGCCCCTGCGGGGAACTTCAGTTCGACGGTCATCAGGTTCCGGCTGTAGGACAGCACCTTGCGGGTGACGCCTCCGCCGATGTCGCGGCCGTTTATTGTTTTGTTCTCAGTAAACACGTTTTCTCGTTCCTTTCAATGGGAAAGGGACATAAGTGGCTCGCGCTTATGTCCCCTCATAGGATCAATCCGGACTTACAGCGAGCCTGTGAGCTTCGGCAGCCAGAGGCTGATCTCCGGAATAAACGAAATCAGAATCAGCGCGACGAGCATGCAGAAATAGAAGGGCAATGTTGCCTTGACCACTTTCTCCATCGGCCGTTTTGCCACGGCAGAACCGATGAACAGCACCGCGCCGACCGGCGGCGTGAGCAGGCCGATGCCGCAGTTGAGCACCATCATGATGCCGAACTGGACCGGGTGAATTCCCACTTCCAGCGCGACCGGAAGAAGGATCGGCGTCGCGATCAGGATGATGGGCGCCATGTCCATGATCATGCCAAGGAGCAGAATGATGAGATTCAGCATCAGGATCACAACAACGCGGTTGCTGGAAATGCTGGTGATGAAGGTGGCTGCCTTGGCGGGGACGTGCAGATTGGTCAGGCAGTAGCCGAACGCGCCGGAGAGGGAGATCAGAATCAGCACAATCGCCAGGGTGTCAATGCACTGTTCCAGGCTCTTCCAGACGCCCTTCCAGTTGAGTCCTCTGTAGATATACACCGAAACAATCAGCGAGTAGATGACCGCGATGGCCGCAGACTCGGTGGCCGTGAAGACGCCGCCGACCACGCCGACCACGACGATCAGCACCGCGAGCAGGGCCCAGATGGACTGGCCGATCTGCTTGATGAAGTTCTTCAGGGAGAAGGGTGCTCCCTTGGGATAATTGCGCTTTACCGAGATGATGTAGGACCCAACCATCAGGGCGATCGCAAGCAGCGCGCCGGGGACATAGCCGGCCATGAAGAGCGCGCCGACAGAGACGC
>CAMKEK010000240.1:0-2590 GCA_946411545.1 uncultured Clostridia bacterium | reverse complement strand
AATAAGGAGACAGAGACGTGAAAGTTGCGGTTTTGGGTTACGGCACCGTCGGTGTCGGTGTCTATGAGATGCTGCAGGCAGCGAAGGGCCTGGAGGCGGGACCGGTTCTGGTCCGGCCGGGCAAGGAGAACGAGGCATTCAAGGTTTCCTCCATTGAAAAGATCACCGGGGATCCCTCGGTGGACGCGGTGGCCGAAGTAATGGGCGGTGTGGAGCCGGCCTTCACCTATGCCATGGCGGCGATCCGCGCGGGGAAGCACTTTGTCACCTCCAACAAGGCCCTGGTGGCGGCGAAGGGTGTCGAACTGAACCGCGCGGCCAGAGAGGCGGGCGTGAGTTTCCTGTTCAGCGCGGCCTGCGGCGGAGGCGTTCCCATCCTGCACAATCTGGCCAGAGCCGTACAGACGGATGAGATCCTCTCTGTGGGCGGAATCCTCAACGGAACGACCAACTTCATGCTTGACCAGATGCAGAGCACCGGCAAGGATTATGCCGACGCGCTGAAGGAGGCCCAGGAGCTGGGCTATGCCGAGGCGGATCCCACGGCCGATGTCACCGGCCTGGACGCCCTGCGCAAGATCATGCTGGCCTGCGCGGTCGCCTGGGGCGTGCTGCCGCAGGAGGGACTTTTGAACGAGGGCATCGACAGCCTGAGCGCCGCGGATGTGAAGGACTTCATGGCAAGAGGCTGGGTCTGCCGCCTGGTGGCCAGCGGCCAGCGGAGCGAGGACGGACGCATCTCGGCCTATGTGGAGCCGGTGCTGGTCCGTGCGGGCGATGCCGAGAGCGCGGTTTTAAAGAACTATAACATGGCCCGGTATGAGGGGAAGAACGCCGGTCCCATCGCCATGATCGGCCAGGGCGCCGGCCGGTATCCGACCGCGTCGGCGGTGCTGCGGGACCTGAGCGGGATCTGCGCGGGAGAGACCGCCATGTTCCCGGCGGACTGCGCGGACGGGAGCGCGGACAACAGCGCTGCGGCCCATGCCTATTATGTGCGCCTGCCGAAGGCCTGCGGAGACCTGTTCCCGGCCGCAGAAGTGCTGGCGGATGACGGAAGCGAAGTTCGCATCCTGACGGAAGCACTCAGCGTGCAGAAGATGCACGAGTGTGCCGCCGCGCTGCGCAAGGCCGGCCACGCGGTCTTCTTCGCCGCGGTGAGGGAGGCTTAAGATGCTGAAGGTAGCAAAATTCGGAGGGTCCTCCGTCGCCGGCGCCGAGCAGTTTCGCAAGGTCAAGGCAATCGTTGAAGCGGATGACAGCCGCCGTGTGATCGTCATTTCCGCCGCCGGAAAGAGAGACGGAAACGACCACAAACTGACGGACCTGCTGTATCTGGTGCATGCGCATCTGACCTACGGGGTATCCTGTGAAGAGATCCTGAAAACGGTGGAGACACGTCTGCTGGAGATCCGCGACGAGCTGGAGATCCCGGTGGACATCTCGGGCGAACTGCAGGAGTTTGAACGCAAACTCAGCAAAGATACCTCCGTGGACGAGATCGTATCCCGCGGTGAGTACTTTACGTCCAGGCTGATGGCCTCGTATCTGGATTACGCCTTTGTGGACGCGGCGGACTGTGTGTTCTTCGGGCTGGACGGAACGCTGGACCGGGAGACCACGGACGCGGCCATCGCCGAGGCACTGGAAAAGTACGGCAGGATCGTGATTCCGGGCTTTTACGGCCAGCTCCCGACGGGGCGGCTGCGCGTGATGTCCCGCGGGGGCAGCGATATCACCGGCGCCATCGCCGCGGCGGCGATCAAGGCCGATGTGTACGAAAACTGGACGGACGTGTCGGGTATCCTGATGGCGGATCCGCGCATTGTGCCGAACCCCGCGCCCATCGAGAAGATCACCTTTGCAGAGCTGCGGGAACTGGCGTTCATGGGGGCTTCGGTCCTGCATGAGGAATCGGTGCAGCCGGTGAAGGAAAAGGGGATCCCCCTGAACATCCGCAACACCAACCGGCCGCAGGATCCCGGAACCATGATCGTCGAGGAAGTCAGCGAGCGGGAACAGAGCGAGCGCTTCATCACCGGAATCGCGGGGAGAAAGAACTTCACCATCGTGACGGTCTACAAGCACGCCATGAAGCTCAGCCACAGCCTGCGGCAGGCTCTTGAAATCTTCGACCGCTACAACGCGCCGGTGGAGCACATCACGCTGGGACTGGATTCTTTCGCCCTGGTGTCATCTTCCGCCGCGCTGGGCGACGCGGTCTATGACGTGATTGCCGAGATCAAAAAGAACTGCCGTCCGGACGAGGTGGAGATCCGCGAGAACATCGCGATGGTCTCGGCCGTCGGCCGCAAGATGAGCAGCCAGCCCGGCGTTTCCGGCCGCCTGTTCAAGGCGCTGGGCGACGAGGGCATCAACATCCGCACCATCGCGCAGGGCTCCGACGAGCTGGCCATCACGGTAGGTGTGGAGAACGAGCAGTATGAAAAAGCGATCAAAGTGCTGTACGACAGCTTCGCTGGATAAATAAGAGAGGAGAACAGATCATGAAACAGTGCAAGGTAGGAATTCTCGGCGCAACGGGCGCCGTCGGTCAGGAAATGCTGAAGATTCTGCAGGAGTATGAGAT
>CAMKEK010000239.1:0-2599 GCA_946411545.1 uncultured Clostridia bacterium | reverse complement strand
AAGCTTCAGCTGGCTTCCCTGCTGGCCCTGATCGTGGCCCTTGGGATCAGGCTGGGCGCCGACAGGGAGGTTATGGGCTCTCTGGGCCAGATTGGCCTCTCTTCCCTGACCATCACCCTGTTTTCCATGACAGGCTCTCTGATCGCGGTCACACTGCTTCGCAGGTATATTCTGCATCTGGATCGCTTCGGGCGGCAGGAAGAAGCCGCGGCAGAAACATCTTCCGGTTCCGGGGCTGAGGAGAAACCGCGCTCCGGTCTGACAAAGTGGATTGTGACGGCCGTCGTCGCCGGAATGGGCATCGGCTATTTCGTTTTTTCCGGCCGCAGCACAGCCTGGTGCGGGACAATCATTGATGTGGGGCTTTACATTCTCCTCTTCCTGGTCGGTACAGACATGGGCCAACAGGGCAACGTCCTTCAGGATATCAAAGACGCCGGATTCAAAGTCCTGCTCGTCCCGGGCGCGGTTGTGATCGGAACGCTTCTCTTCTCCTTTGCCGCGAGCTTCCTGCTGCCGCTTCAGATCAAGGAAACCGTCGCCGCGGGCGCCGGGTTCGGATGGTATTCGCTTGCCCCCACCCTGCTTGCCCCGTATTCTCTCACGCTTTCGGCCATCGCCTTTCTTTCCAATGTACTCAGAGAAATCTTTTCGATTATCGCGATTCCCATTGTCTCCCGATCCATCGGATATCTGGAATGCGTCTCTCTTCCCGGCGCGGCCGCCATGGATACCGTACTTCCGGTGATTGTCGGCGCAACCCATGAGCGAATCACGGTTTATGCCTTTCTCTCCGGGCTGATACTCTCCCTTCTGGTTCCGATTCTGGTGCCGCTGATCATTGCGCTTTGATTTTCACCGAAACTGTGAGGATTTCTGCATGACGATTCTGATTGATATGGATGACACCATTGAAATGCTTCTCAAAGCCTGGGTCAGCGGTGTGAACCGGAAATACCATCGCTCGGTTTCTTATGAAGAGGTCTCTTCCTGGGATGTCTCCTCGGCTTTTCCCGGCCTGACTCACGACCAGGTCTATGCCGTTCCGCTTGAAGCGGGATTCTGGAAAACCGTTGAACCGATTCCCGGCGCGGCGGAAGCAATTCAGCACTTCATGGAGGCCGGGCACGAGGTCTTCATCGTAACCGCCACCCCCTACGAATCCGTCACGGAAAAGATGACCGATGTGCTTTTCCGGTACTTTCCTTTTCTCTCCTGGCACCAGCTCATCATCACAAGCCGCAAGCAGCTGATCCGTGGTGATGTTCTGATTGATGACGGAATCCACAACCTTGAAGGCGGAGACTACATCAAGATTCTGATGACAGCGCCTCATAACCGCAACTATGATGCTGAGGCAAACGGCATGATCAGAGTACATGACTGGGCGGAAATCGAAGAAGTCATCCGCCGCATCAGCTCCGCTCAGGGCGCATAAGCCTGTATAAAAAGCATTCCGTCCGGAATGTCGCTTCCGCTGTGTCCGGGCAGTATTGAGGGGGAGCCTCTTCTTTGAGGCGTGCCGCATCGCGGGGTTTGAATTTCCGCCGAATCCAATCATTTTGTGGTTGCTTTGGTCAGATGTCCCAATATTTTGTGTTCCTGCCCCTCGGAATTTTGGTATCCAGGAAAGCGAAAATGGTTGACTTGCTCCGCGGGCTGGGCTATACTTTAACAGGTTGCGGAGCGTTGCTCCGTGAATCCAAATCTATATTGATAGGAGATTGAAAGATGAAGCACTCCCTGCGTATCATCACCCTGGTCCTGGCTCTCGTGATGGTCTTCGGTCTGACCGCCACCGCCTATGCCGCCGACCGTCCCCACTTCGACAAGCTGACCCTTGAGTTTGTTCCCTCCAAGGACGCAGACGTCATCATCGCCGGCACCGCCAACCTGCCCGAGCTCGTACAGGCTGAGATGGCCAGGCTCGGCTATGACATTGACGAAGTCGACATCACCGTCGGCACCAACTACGACGCCACCGGCGAAGCCATGGCTGCCGGTGCCATTGACCTTGGCTGGCTGCCGGGCGGCACCTATGCCCTCTACTCCGATGACACCGAAGTTCTCCTGACCGCTACCCGCAACGGCCTGAGCAACGACAGCGAGAATCCCGCCGACTGGAACGGCGAAGAAAACGCCACCCAGAAGAACGGCCCGCAGGTCACCTTCTACCGCTCTCTGATCTACGCCACTCCTTCCGAGTACGGCAAGAAGCTCGCCGAGAAGGTCAACAACGGCGAGAAGCTCACCTGGGAAGATCTCGACGGCGCCAAGTGGGCCGTGCAGAAGACCTCTTCCTCCGCCGGCTACATCTATCCCACCATGTGGCTCATGGAAAACTATGACGGCAAGAAGATCTCCGACCTCTCCAATGTCATTCCCATTGACTCCGGTTACGGCACCGCCTTCTCCTATGCCGCTGCCGAGCAGGTCGATGTGATCGTCTGCTATGCCGACGGCCGCAACGACTATGAAGCCTCCTGGACTCTGCCCACCGATCAGCAGGACGAGACCGGCAAGCAGGGCATGGGCCGCAGCGAAAGCATCTGGAACGAGCTGAACGTCATCGGCGTGACCGAAGGGATCTACAACGACA
>CAMKEK010000238.1:0-2610 GCA_946411545.1 uncultured Clostridia bacterium | reverse complement strand
TGAGAATGCGAAAGCGCCACAATCTGGAACCGAGGATGGAGCGCTGCAAAGAATACCTTGTGACAGAACCGGAAGCCCGGAAAGGCGCCTGGCGGACGCCGGGACGCGGCCTGAATCTGGAGATCGGCTGCGGAAAGGGAAGCTTTACCTGCGCCCTGGCCGCATCGGAGCCGGGGCAGGACCTCATCGCCATCGAGAAGGTGCCGGACGCGATGATCCTGGCCATGGAGCGTGCGCAGACCGCGGGACTCCGGAATGTCTGTTTCCTGGATTATGACGCGGCGAAGCTGCGGGAGATTTTTATGCCGGAGGAACTGGACCGGATCTATATCAACTTCTGTGACCCCTGGCCGAAGAGCCGGGATGCGAAGTTCCGGCTTACTGCGCCCTCCTTTCTGCGGATTTATGCGGATCTGCTTCCGCTCGGCGGGGAGATCCGCTTCAAGACGGACAACAGCGCGCTTTTCGAGTGGTCGGTGCAGCAGCTGGAGCAGGAGGGCTGGACCCTTCGGACGCTGACGCGGAACCTGCACGCCGAGGGGGTTAAGGGAATCCTGACCGACTATGAGCGCCGGTTTATGGAGGAAGGCGTCCCGATCAAGATGCTTGTCGCGGTTCGGGGCGAGAAGACCCTGGACGGACGGGCCGGAGAGCCGCCGCGCCTGCGCGATGCGGCGCTGGCGGATGCGAGAGGAAACCGGGAGGGGGAAGAAAAGCTGTGACAAGATATATCTCATGGAACGTGAACGGGCTTCGGGCCGTGCAGAAAAAGGGCTTTACAGAGAGCGTGCTGCCGCTGGATGCGGACTGCATCTGCCTGCAGGAGACCAAGCTGCAGGAGGGGCAGACGGATCTGACGCTGCCGGGTTATGAGAGCTACTGGAGCTATGCCGAGAAAAAGGGCTATTCCGGCACGGCGATTTTTACGAGAAAGAAACCGCTTTCGGTCCGGTATAATCTCGGAATCCCGGAGCACGACACCGAAGGCCGGGCCGTGACGCTGGAGTTTGAAGATCACTTTCTGGTCTGCGTGTATACGCCCAATGCCCAGGACGGCCTGAAACGCATCGACTACCGCATGCGCTGGGAGGACGACTTCCGGGCTTATCTCTGTGAACTGGACCGGGTGAAGCCGGTCATCGCCTGCGGGGATATGAATGTGGCACATGAAGAAATTGACCTGAAGAATCCGAAGACCAATGTCGGCAATCCGGGCTTCTCGGATGAAGAGCGCGGCAAATTTACCGAGCTTCTGAACGCCGGATTCACCGACAGCTTCCGCTGGCTGTACCCGGATCGCGCGGACGCCTATTCCTGGTGGAGTTACCGGGCGAGAGCCAGAGAGCGGAACGTGGGCTGGCGCATCGACTATTTCGTTATTTCCGACCGCCTGAGAGACCGTGTACAGGGGGCCTATATTTTTCCGGAGATTCAGGGTTCGGACCATTGCCCGGTCGGCCTGGATCTGAAGCCATGAGGATTGGAACGGTCGAGCTGAAGGGGCGTGTGGTCCTTGCCCCGATGGCGGGGGTGACGGATTTCGCGTTCCGGGAACTCTGCAGACGCTGCGGCGCGGCCTTCACGACCACCGAGATGGTCAGCGCCCGGGCATTGACCTACGGCGACCTCAAGAGTCGGGAACTGCTCTGGCTTTCCGAGGAGGAGACCCCGGCGGCGGTTCAGATTTTCGGTCACGAGCCGTCGGTCATGGCCGAGGCGGCGCAGATGGCGGCGGAGCTCTCCGGGGCGGCTGTCGTGGACATCAACATGGGCTGCCCGGTGGGGAAGATCGTGAAAGGCGGCGACGGGTCGGCGCTGATGAAGGATCCGGAGCTGGCGTACAGAATTGTCGAAGCGGTGGTCGGGGCGGTGTCCGTCCCGGTTACGGTCAAGTTCCGCAAAGGATGGGACAACGGAAACGTGAACGCGGTGGAATTTGCCCGCGGCTGTGAGCGGGCGGGCGCCGCCGGACTCGCGGTCCACGGGCGTACGAGGGCACAGCTCTATGCCGGGAGAGCGGACTGGGACATTATCCGGGAGGTCAAAAAGGCGGTGACGATCCCGGTGACGGCCAATGGGGATGTGTTCAGCGGGGAAGACGCGGCGCATCTTCTGCGCTACACCGGCTGTGACGCGGTCATGATCGGAAGAGGCTGTTTCGGAGATCCCTGGCTGTTTTCCCGGGCGAATGCGGCCATCAACGGGGAGACGGAACCGGAGAAGCCGCCCCTGGGGGAACGGATGGACGCCGCGCTGCATCAGATAGAACGCCTGGCCGAACGGCGCGGGGAGCGCTCGGCCTGCATGGAGGCAAGGCATCAGCTCCCTTGGTATCTGCACGGGGTTCCGTATTCCGGAAGCTATCGCCAGCAGATGGTGCATGTGGAGACCCTTGCGGAGATCCGGACAATCGTTTCCCGGATCAAACGGGAACTTTCTTAACGAATCGCTGACAAAACGGAACATTTTCCCTAAATTGGCGCTTGAACCGGACTTTTTGTTATGATATAATATTAATATCATTTTACTTTAAGACAGACAGAGGAGATTTGATGGTGAAACGGGTTAAGGTTTCGAACAACGTGATCAGGCGCCTGCCGCGTTACCTTC
>CAMKEK010000237.1:0-2613 GCA_946411545.1 uncultured Clostridia bacterium | reverse complement strand
CCATGACGCCGGTGG
This sequence comes from uncultured Clostridia bacterium, assembly GCA_946411545.1. GTDB lineage: Bacteria > Bacillota > Clostridia > Oscillospirales > Oscillospiraceae > Limivicinus. The sequence goes on along the minus strand of CAMKEK010000237.1, from coordinate 2,598 downwards.
GCATGTAGCCGCTCTCCTCCGCCTTGGCGATCACGCCGCCGACGCCCATGATGTCCCCGAAGACATCCTCGGGATCCGCGCTGGTCCCGGCGTGGGCCTTGACGAAGTTTCCGGCGTCCTTGGCCGTCTTCACGATGCCGTGGCGCCAGGTGGACGGACGGCCGATGCCGAAGAGGATGGCCTCGTCGATGCGGCGGCCCATGGCCTCCACGATCCGGGGCTTCACTTCACCCCAGATGTCATAGTTGCTGTCGTCCAGCACCGCCTCGGGAATCGGGATGATGACGGCCAGCTCCTCGGCGAACAGGCGCTTCTTCTCCCAGGCCTGGGAGGAGGTCTCCTTGTAGCCGGTGTCGCCCTCAACCCAGTAGGCCATCGGCAGCATGTCCAGAACGTTGATGCTCTGGGTCTTGCTGGTCATGTTGGGGAGACGGCGGCCGTACTTCAGCACGGCGCTCTGCTCCACCACGCCCTGAAAGATTTCGCGGCTGACGGGTTCCGGGATCAGGCCCGCCAGGTTGTCTCTCTGAATCAATCCACTCACAATAGTTACCTCTTTTCTTTAGTTTCCTCTGAGAATGCGGTTCATGGTTTCATTGGTGCTGCGGGGTCTCGCGGTTCTGCCGGCCAGGCTCGCCCCGGTATTGCGCGGCGCGGCTGAACGGTGCTGCTTCAGGAATTCTTTCGCCGCCGTCGCAAAGTCCTTCTCCTCGCTGACCAGTTTCCCGATCTTGAACACGTAATAGTCCAGGTCCTCTTCCGGCACGCCCTGCGAAAGCAGGGCCCTTTCTCTCTCCAGCTGGGTTACCCGTTCCCGGGCCCGGGTGAGTGCGGCCCAAAGTTCCTCCGCTGTGTCCCGCGCTCCGGCGGCCGCGCCGTCCTTCCTTCCCGCTCCGGCGGCTTCGGGACTGTCCGAAGCCGCTTTCCCCGGCGTTCTTCCCTCCGAAGCGGCCTCGCTCTGCTCTTCGCCGCCCAAGGCTTCGGCCTCCGTGACCTCGGTCTCCGTTCCGCCGTCTTCTTCCGTTCTTACGATCTCATCGGTCTCTGGGTTCATCGTTTTCCTCCTTCCGACTCGCCGTTTTTATTGTATTTTGCACTTTGTTCTTTCCACTTTTCACTTTGCACTTTTCACTTTGCACTTTGTACTTTGTTCTTTATTCTTTCCACCTTTTCCGAAACTCCTCCTTCCCCAGTACGCCCAGCTCCAGCATGCGGCAGTCGCGCTCGAACTCCCTGCTGCGGTCCTCAATGATGCTGTCGTCGAAATCGACCGTGACCTCCGCCTCTTCCCGCAGGCCGAGCGCGAAGTGGTCGTTTCCCATCCGCAGAAGAATCCCGATCAGCTCCCGCAGCGCGGCCTCCAGGATCAGCTCGTGCCGCCGGACATTTCGGTACAGGGCGCTGTTCTCGCTGATCACCTGGGTCGCCGTGAGCACGCTCCCCCGCTCAAAGCGGTAGTGCTGTTCTCCGAAGCCGCACTTGAGCCCCAGCAGGTTCAGCATGTCCTGGATTCCCTCATGGTGCTCCGCCGTGCGCAGCGTCATGTCGATTTCCTTGATGATGCTCTCGTTTCCCGAATCCTCCGGCAGGATGTAGAAGGCCAGCTCGTCGGCGTCGAAGAGCGGCGCCCCGTCGAAGTCCTTCGTGGCCTCGGGCTTGAGCATGATCCGCTTTTTCCCGAGGATGAACTCGTTGACATAGCTGTCATAGGCCACATCCGCCCCGCGCAGCTGATCCACCGCATTGGCAAACACCGACAGTCCCATCGGGGAGGCGGGGTCCAGATTGTTCACGATGTTCATCCGGTCCAGGACAAAGCTCCGCTCCGCCCTGCCGGTGTACACCGTCTCCGGGATCTCCCCGAAGCCCGGCACCTCCGCCGGGTTCAGCCGCTCCAGGCGGTCTCCCTCCGTGTCGAAAAGAAGGTTTTCGATCCGATACCCGCCGTCCGCCCGGTGGTGCACCTGAAGATACAGCAGGTCGCGGTCGCCCCGCCTCTGGACGCTGGCAAAGGCACAGTCCGTCACCCGCCCGTTCTCCCAGCTCAGCGGCAGAATTCCCTCTGCCGGGAGGAAGTCGATGCGGATTTTTCCGTCGGTCACCCGGGGAACATACGCCGCGGTCCCCAGCGCCGCCTTGTGTTCCTGCATGCGGTTGGCCATCAGGAAGAAGCTGTTCTCTCGCAGGATTCCATCCACGAAGCCCTGTTCCCGCTCTCCCTCCACGCGGATGCGCACCCGCTCGTTCATCAGGAGGTTGGCCCAGTCCTCGCAGACCTTCTTCGCCATGCCGAGGCCCGCCCGGCGGCAGAGGACGCGCTTCTGGCCGTTGTAGACCCGGTAACTGTGAAAGTGCCTTACGTTCCCCTCGTACCAGCTGCGCCAGAGCGAAAGCAGCTCCTCCGTCCCGCCGTCGCCTCCGTTCGGAAAGCCCAGCTCACTCAGCTTCCGATAAATCTCTTCTCTCATTTCGCCCCCCCAGGAAGACAGAGTGCCCAGGGAAGACAGCAGGGACGGTTCTTGCTGTCTGCGGTCAGACAGAAGAACCGTCCCTCTGTCTCCCTCTGTCTCCCCCTCTATCTTCCCAATTCCTCACGCT
>CAMKEK010000236.1:0-2619 GCA_946411545.1 uncultured Clostridia bacterium | reverse complement strand
TTCTCATTATAATACCGCTGAAATGAAAAGCATCTGCGTTCATCCGAAGCAGATGTCTTTTTTACCACACAGGAGGATATCATGAAAAAGCTCTTTTCCAGTCTTCCCTTCCGCCTGCTCGTTGCGCTGGCCATCGGCATTCTGCTCGGCCAGGTTTTCGGTGAGGTTGCGATGAGGGTCGTTGTCTCCGTTCAGTACATTCTCGGCCAGCTCATCATGTTCTGTGTTCCGCTGATCGTCATTGGCTTCATCGCCCCGTCCATTACCCGCATGGGCAGTAACGCTTCCCGTATGCTGGGTGTGGCCGTTGTGCTCGCCTATGTCAGCTCCATCTGCGCGGCGTTCATGAGCACCGCCGCCGGTTATGCCCTGATTCCGCATCTCTCCATCGTGACGGATGTGGAAGGGCTTCGCGATCTGCCCCCGGTTATTTTCCAGCTCAACATCCCGCAGATCATGTCTGTCATGAGCGCGCTGGCTTTCGCGCTGCTGATCGGCCTCGCGGCGGTCTGGACCAAAAGCAAGGTCACCTGCAGCCTCCTGGAGGAGTTCCAGAACATCGTGCTGAAAATCGTGGAGCGCGTCATCATCCCCATTCTTCCCATTTACATTTGCTCCACCTTCTGCAACCTCAGCTATGAGGGCATGATCACCCATCAGCTCCCCGCCTTTGTCGAGATCATCCTGATCGTCATGCTTGGGCACTACATCTGGCTTGCGGTGCTGTACCTGATCGCCGGGGCCTATTCCGGCAAGAAGCCCTGGGAAGTGCTCCGTCATTACGGTCCCGCCTATCTCACCGCCGTCGGCACCATGTCCAGCGCGGCGACGCTCTCGGTTGCACTGGAAGGCGCCCGCAAGAGCAAGGTGCTTCGCCGTGACATGGTGGACTTCGGCATTCCGCTCTTCGCCAACATCCACCTCTGCGGCTCCGTTCTCACCGAGGTCTTCTTCTGCATGACCATCTCGAAGATGCTCTACGGTCAGCTTCCCTCTGTCGGAACGATGATCCTCTTCTGCGCGCTGCTCGCGGTCTTCGCCATTGGGGCCCCCGGTGTTCCGGGCGGCACGGTCATGGCCTCTCTTGGGCTTATCATCAGCGTGCTGGGATTTGACGATTCCGGCACGGCGCTGATGCTTGCGATCTTTGCCCTGCAGGACAGCTTCGGCACCGCCTGCAACGTCACCGGCGACGGCGCCCTGACGCTCTTCCTCACCGGCTATGCCGAAAAGCACCATATCACCGAAATCTGAATATTCAAAGGTCCCCGCCTTCGGCGGGGACCTTCCTTTTTTCTTTTCTTATTGGATCATTTCCAGAAGATCTTCTCTTGTCAGGGACGAGAATGAGACCTGTTCCCCGCCGATGATCTCGTCGGCCAGATTCAGCTTCTTCTCCTGGAGCTGCTGAATCTTCTCTTCGATTGAATCCTTCGCGATCAGCTTGAACACCGTGACCGGCTTCTGCTGGCCGATCCGGTGGGCGCGGTCCGTCGCCTGGTTCTGTGCCGCGGCGTTCCACCACGGGTCATAGTGAATCACGATGTCCGCGCCGGTGAGGTTCAGGCCGGTTCCGCCTGCCCGCAGGGAGATGAGAAACAGCGGCACATTTCCGTCGTTGAACTCCGAAACCAGGCGCATCCGCTCCTTCTTCGGCGTCGCCCCGGTGATCTCGTAGTATGAGATTCCCTCCTGTTCCAGACGCTCCTTCAGAAGATCGAGCATGCTCGTAAACTGAGAGAACAGGAGGATCCGGTGCTCTCCCTCCATGGCGCTGTGGACCAGGTCCATGCAGGCTTCCATCTTGGCGGAGCCGCCCTCATAGTTTTCAAACAGCAGCGCCGGGTCGCAGCAGATCTGGCGGATCCGCGTAAGCTCGGCGAGGATCTGGATCTTGCTTTTGCGGAAGCTCTCGTCGCTCTCCTTTTCCAGAAGATTCTTCATCCGCAGCACCTGGGCGTCATAGAGCTTCTGCTGTTCCTCTCCGAAGCGTACGATGTGCGACTCCTCCACCTTCTCCGGCAGATCCTTCAGCACCTCGGTCTTCAGTCTGCGCAGGATAAAGGGCGACACCATCCGTTTGAGGCGGAGTGAAGCCTCTTCGTTTCCCTCCTTCGCGATGGGCTTTTCCATCTCCTTGCGGAAGGTCTCATACCGGTACAGGAAGCCCGGCATCAGGAAGTCAAAGATGCTCCAAAGCTCGCTGAGCCGGTTTTCAATGGGTGTTCCGGTGAGGGCAAAGCGGTGTTTGGCCCGGAGGACCTTCACGGCCTTGGCCGAGGCGGTGGACTGGTTCTTGATAAACTGCGCCTCGTCCAGCACCTCATAGAGGAACACCTTCCCCTCATAGGCCTGCACATCACGCTTGAGATGGTCATAGGAGCTGATGAGCACATCCCACTTGCCGCTGTGCTCGATGATTTCGCCGCGCTCGGCCTGGTTTCCTTCCACCGGGCAGACCGTGAGCTCCGGCGCAAACCGCTTGAATTCCTCCGCCCAGTTGTATACCAGAGACGCCGGGCAGATGATCAGGGAAGTACCGATGCTGCCCTCCTGCTTTTCGGCCAGAAGCACCGCGATGATCTGCAGGGTTTTTCCGAGGCCCATCTCATCGGCGAG
>CAMKEK010000235.1:0-2635 GCA_946411545.1 uncultured Clostridia bacterium | reverse complement strand
GGCTTCATGCGGAGGTCCTGATCCTCAAGACCCCAGAAAACAAAGTGCTTCACGGCGCGGGCGGGGCGGTAAGCGTCGAAGATCTTCAGGCGGTATCCCTGAATGTAGAGCTCGCCGGCAGCGGCCTTCAGTGCGCGCGCGGCCTCAACGGACAGCAGAGCGCAGGGCTCCTCATAGCCGTCGATCCGCTCGCCGATAAAGTTATAGGTGGAATAATATCGGATCTCCTGTACGATATGCGGCACATAATCCGCCAGCAGCACAAAGCCGGACGGATCCATCGTCGGATCGTTTCGATATTCCGTTCTCATTGTATCCCTCCTGCCGAGCGGTTACCAGATGGCAACCCGATTTTCCGGCGCAAGGTACATGCCGTCACCCTCTGTGATGCCATAGAAGTCCAGAAATTCGTCATACTGCTGCAACGTCGTGTTGATACGCAGATACCCCATCGGGTGATTGTCGTTGATGCGGATGTAAGCCATCTGCAGCGGTTCTTTGGTCAGCCAGACTTCGGCATAGGAACGGAAGAACGTGTCATAGTCAAAGTCTTCCTTCTCCGCGGCGAGTTTCAACATGACCTTCATGCCGGCCATGTCCGCACAGGCTTCACCGGTCATGATGCTGCCGTAAAAGTCCTGGCCCTCCCAGGGATGCATGGCGTTATAATAGTCCGCCAGTCTGTCATTGCGTTCCTGGAACTCTGCGTAATCCTCTTCTGTCCACCACATACTCATGTTGCCGTCCTTGTCAAACTGCGCCCCGTTGCGGTCAAAGGCGTGGGAGATTTCATGACCGATCACGATCCCAAGCTTGCCGTAGAGCTCTTCGTCGCTCATGTCGCTACGATAGAGATCTCCCTGCGCAAAGGCGCCCATAATGCTGATGCTGTTATCCTGCGGGTTGTAGAAGCAGTTGACGATCTGCGGTGTCATAATCCATTTTTCCTTGTCCACCGGTTCGATGTAGTCCCTGACGTCCTCTGCGAGATAGTAACGCGCTATGGCCTTTGAGGCCTCCGTGAGCGTGCCGCCTGCTTCCGGACCGTCGAAGTTCAGCTCTGCGCAGTCATACTTCTCCCAGCTGTCCGGGAAGAGGACTCTCGGTTCAATGGCATCCAGTTTCTCGACGGCCCTGGCTTTTGTCTCTTCGGAAAGGAAGTCCGCTTCGGTAAGAATTCCATGATAGGCGTCCAGTACCTGTTCAATCATCTCCGCGATTCTGCCCTTATCTTCCTGCTTCAGATAGGTCTCGGTGTAAAGCCGCGCCACCGGCCAGGCCAGCATGCCGGCCACCGAGGAGGAAAAGGCCGTCTCATCGTCCAGGATTCCGCTGGAGCCGGAAATTGCGTTGCCGCAGTCATTGCTCCATTCATAGCACTCCCTGTCAAGACTTCCCGCTGCGCCGATCACACCGTGCACGATCATATAGTCGCGGATCAGCGGAAGGTTTTCTTCCGTATAGGCCTCGTTGAGGCGCACAAGAAAGTCCGGATTCATGACCAGATAGTCATCGGCCGCGGGGTAGCCGAGCTTTGCCAGCTCTTCCAGGATCGGAACCCCGCCTTCCGCTTCCATCAGCTCCTCATGGGACATGTGATTGTTGATGCGGGCGAGATAATCCGCACCGCCCTGCTCCTCCGTTGTATAAATGACCGGGGCAAGCATGCTTTCCCAGGCAAAACAGTTGTCAATTTTCTGCAGCGCTTGATCCTTGCTGTAGCCGAGCTTGACCAGCATTTTCTCCGCAAGCTCCGAAAACGCCTCTTTTTTGATGGTACCGTACGCGGTGAGAGCTTCATATTCCGCGGAATCCCCCAGAAGCAGCCCGCATTCGCCCGTCATCAGAGTCATTTTGGATGCGTCGTCCAGACTGACCTCGGATCCGCTGCTCCAGAGGCCGGCAAGCTGATCCTCAGCGGGCACCTCAAGAAAATAGGCGTTCAGCGCGTCCAGACTGTCGATGGATTCCACCGCGTCCGTCTGTTCCTTCAGCGGCGCGACACCCAGCGCATTGCGGCTGTCCCAGTCCATCATCAGCCTGAACAGATCGTAGGCCAGTCTTGCGTCGTGCTCCTCCGGCGCGTCACCGAGGAACATGTTCCGAATGTCCTCTGCGTTCTGAAGCGAAAGATCCATAATCGTTCCGGCAAAGGAATAACCCTCCGGAATCTCAAGCTTCAGGATTCTGTCTTTATTGACATAGAGCGCGAAGTTGTCCTTCAGCTCAGCCGCGGTGTCCTCTGTTACCACGCCCTCAAGGTCGATATCCGGCCAGGGCGTGCCGGTTGTGTAATCCGGAGCCGGCGCTTCCTCGGCCAGGGCGCTCACGGAGAGCGAGAGCAGCATCAGAACCGCGAGCAGAACGGCAGTCAGTCTTTTTACGCTTTTCATGGCTTTCTCCTTTCGGACGTTCCAGTTTTCTCTTCGATGTAATTATATCAAAAACGATACTCTTCTACAAGATACAATGGAGGCGGTGAAAAAAAAAAAACAGACGCTGCTTTTTTAGGGGCCTTGAAATCCACGTTCTACAGAATGTTTTCTATGACAGCTTTTTGCCGGTCTGTCTTCAGGAAAAACTTGCTTTTGAGAAAAAAAGTGCACCGTGATTTTGTGCGAAAATCACGGTGCCT
>CAMKEK010000234.1:0-2647 GCA_946411545.1 uncultured Clostridia bacterium | reverse complement strand
CCGATGCGGAACTGGTTCTGCAGCAGCTCACCCACGCAGCGCACGCGGCGGTTGCCCAGGTGGTCGATGTCATCCGGCTCGCCCATGCCGTGGGCGAGGCAGTTGAGGTAGTTGACCGAGGCGAAGATGTCGTCGGCAATGATGTGCTTCGGGATCAGATCGTCCATGTGCTCCTTGATCGCGTCCTTCAGCGCGTCGCCGGAGAACTGATCCATGAGCTCACGGAGAATGATGCCGCGGACCTTTTCCTTGATGCCGAGCTCGGCCGGGTCGAAGTCCACATAGTGGCTCATATTCACCATGCCGTTGGAGAAGATGCGGACCTTCTTGCCGTCGATGACGACATCCATCATCACGACGCCCGCATCGTCGATCTGGCGGGCCTTCTCGCGGGAGATGATCTCGCCCTCTTCGGCGATGATCTCACCGGTGGCCGGATCGGAAACCGTGCAGCCCAGCTCATAGCCCACGATACGCGGATACAGGGCGAGCTTCTTGTTGAACTTGTAGCGGCCGACGTTGGAGAGCTCATAGCGGCGGCGGTCATAGAACAGGCCGTCCAGCAGGGTTTCGGCCGACTCCACCGTGGGAGGATCGCCCGGGCGCAGCTTGCGGTAGATCTCGATCAGGCACTCGTCCCGGTCTGCGGCGGTGTCCTTGTCGATGGTGGCGAGCATGCGCTCGTCCTCACCGTAGATTTCCTTCAGGCGCTCGTTGGTCACCGCGCCGACGGTCTTCTCCGCCACACAGCTGAGCCAGGTGGAGGGACGGCTCTCGTCATAGGCGCCCATGGCCCGCAGGAACCAGGTGATGGGCAGCTTGCGGTTCTTGTCGATGCGGACGTTGAACATGTCGTTGCCGTCGGTCTCATACTCCAGCCACGCACCGTGATACGGGATCACCGTGGAGGAATAGATGTTCAGCATGGACTTGTCCAGGTCACGGCCGAAATACACGCCGGGAGAGCGGACAATCTGAGAGACGATAACACGCTCGGCGCCGTTGATGATAAAGGTGCCGCCGGCGGTCATCACCGGGAAATCTCCCATGAAGATCTCCTGCTCCTTGATCTCCTCCGTCTCCTTGTTGCGGAGGCGGACGCGGACCTTCAGCGGGCGGGCATACGTGGCGTCACGCGCCTTGCACTCCTGCTCGGAGTACTTCGGCTCGTCGTTCATGGAATAGTCGATGAAGCTCAGCTCCAGGTTGCCGGAATAGTCCGTGACGGCATCCACATCCTGGAAGACTTCCTTCAGGCCGGTATTCAGGAACCACTGGTAGGAGCTCTTCTGAATCTCCAGCAGATTCGGCATGTCCATGATTTCCGGTGTGCGGGCAAAGCTCTTGCGCAGCGTTTTCCCGTAGAGAACATCAGTTGGCATTGGCACACTCTCCTTATTCAAGAACGCCCGGGTGTGTTGAAACATTTTCAATCCCTTGCGTTGATTTTACTCGCTGATCATGCTATACTGAATTCAGGATGGGGCAGGAGGGTTTTCTGCCCCACGCATAATGAGCAAGGTATTTTAGCATCAGAGCTTGGCGTTTGTCAAGTCTTTTTTGTTAAATTTCGTCCGGCGGGAGTGAAAGCTCCGGCCTTTTTCTTTTTGACCGAATTCCGGCCTGATCTCCGGACGTTCTTTGAGGTTTTTATGACTGTTACGAAAGACTTTAGCTGCGTGATCGCCGTCCTGGTCCTGGAGGGCCTGCTGGGGCTGGGGCTGCTGTACCGCTCCGGTGTGCTGAAGAGCCGCCTGTCCTGGATTGTCAGCGTTCTGCTCCTCGCCCTTGCCCTCGGGCTTCGCGCCCTCCTCTTCGACTATGAGACGCTGGATTATCTCAACTTTCTCTCCCGCTGGGTGGAGTTTTTCCGGGAGCACGGCGGTTTTCCCGCCCTGCGTTATTCCATCGGGAACTACAACATTCCTTATTTATATTTCCTCGCGCTCTTCTCCCTGCTGCCCGTGGATGATCTCTACCTCATCAAGCTTCTCAGTACGCTCTCGGACGTGCTGCTGGCCTGGAGCGTTCTTCTGCTCTGCAGCCGTTTCACCAAAAGCCGCATCCGTCTGCTGGCCGCCTTTTTCACCACGCTGTTCCTCCCCACCGTCTTTCTCAACAGCGCCGTCTGGGGCCAGTGTGACAGTCTCTATGTCGCCCCGCTCCTGCTGGGGATCTGGTGCGCGCTGTCCGGGCGTCCTGCGGCTTCCATGATTCTCGCCGCTGTCGCCTTCGGCTTCAAGCTGCAGGCCGTGTTCATTCTTCCGATCTACGCCGTCTTTCTGATGTGCGGGAAGCTGAACTGGAAACATATTTTTATCTTCCCCGCGACTTATCTGGTTCTGGTTCTGCCGGCCGTATGCCTGGGGCGTCCGCTCTGGGAGACCGTCACGCTCTATTTCGGTCAGACCGGCAGCATCGGCAGCGGTCTCAACTACAACTCGCCTTCCGTTTTCGCGGTTTTCACCAACATCCGGGACCAGAAGGCCGCGGCAGCCGTTGCCGTCGTTCTCGCCTTTGTCTATATGCTGAATCTGCTGGCGGTTGCCTTTGCGAACCGGAAAAAACTGAACGACCGGGCAATCCTCGCGCTGAGTCTCCTCTTTGCCATCGGGATTCCCTTTCTGCTCCCGCATATGCACGAACG
>CAMKEK010000233.1:0-2772 GCA_946411545.1 uncultured Clostridia bacterium | reverse complement strand
TTCGGCGGAGAGAGCATGGTCCCGTTTGTCGACCGGTATGACAATCTCCTGGTGATCCAGACCTTCTCCAAGTCCCGCTCCATGGCGGGCGCGCGACTGGGCTTTGCCGTCGGCAATGCGGAACTCATCCGGGATCTGAACACCCTGAAGTATTCCACCAATCCCTATAACGTCAACCGCATGAGCGCCGCCGCCGGCGTTGCCGCGCTGCGGGAAGACGATTATTATGCGGAAAACGCCCGCCGGATCATGGAAAACCGTGACTGGACCATCGGGGAGCTTCGCGCCCTCGGCTTTGAGGTGACGGATTCCAGGTCCAACTTCATTTTTGCGCGTACGGACCGCATCGACGGCGGTGCGCTCTATCGCGGATTGAAGGAGCGCGGGATTCTGGTGCGCCATTTTGACAAACCGCGGATTTCGGCTTATGTCCGCATCACGGTGGGGACGCGGGAACAGATGGAAGCGTTCCTGCGTGAGACAAGATCACTGCTGGAGGAGAGAGACGGATGAGAACGGCGGAAACAGTGCGAAACACGGCCGAGACGAAGATCAGTCTCCGGCTGAATCTGGACGGAAGCGGCGAGAACAGCATCGACAGCGGCTGCGGCTTTCTGAACCACATGCTGACGCTGTTTTCAAGGCACGGCGGCTTTGACCTGGAGCTTCGCTGCGTCGGGGACACGGATGTGGACTTTCACCACACCACCGAGGACGTCGGCATCTGCCTCGGCCGCGCCTTTCGCGAGGCGCTGGGCGACCTGAAGGGCATCCGGCGCTACGGAAGCATGCTTCTTCCCATGGACGAAACGCTGATCCTCTGCGCGCTGGACATCTCCGGCCGTTCGGGCTTCTATCCGGAGCTCCGGATCCCGACGGAAAAGGTGGGCGATTTTGACACTGAGCTCTGTGCGGAGTTCTTCACGGCCTTCGCGAGGGAAGCGGGGATTACCCTGCACCTGCGCCAGCTTGCGGGGAGCAACTCCCACCACATTATCGAGGGCTGCTTCAAGGCCTTTGCCCGCGCCCTCAGCGAGGCGGCGTCCATCGACGAAAAGAATGCGGACCGTGTGCCCAGCACCAAGGGAGTCCTGGGATGATCGCGATTGTGGATTACGGGGTGGGAAACCTCTTTTCGCTGCGCTGCTCGCTGCAGAGCCTGAACCTGGACGCGGTTGTGACCGCGGACCCTGCGGCCATTCGGAACGCCGACCGGGTAATCCTCCCGGGGGTCGGGGCCTTTGGCGACGCGATCGACAAGCTCCGTGCAACCGGACTGGAACGGACCGTCCTGGAAGAGGCAGGGCGCGGCAAACCGCTTCTCGGCATCTGCCTGGGGATGCAGCTGCTCTTTGACAAGGGCTATGAATTCGGCGAGCATGACGGCCTCGGCCTCCTGCGCGGCAGTGTGGTTCCCATGCAGGGCAGCATTCCGCCGGAGCTGAAGATCCCCCAGATGGGCTGGAACGCCCTAATCCAAAAGCGCCCCCATCCGCTTCTTGCAGAGGTAAAAGAAGGGGACTGCGTCTATTTTGTCCATTCCTTTTATGCGGCCGACTGTGACGACAGTCTGGTGGCCACCACGGAATACGGCTGGGAGCTGACCGCCGTTGTGGCGAAGGACAACGTGATGGGCTGCCAGTTCCATCCGGAGAAGAGCGGAAACGTAGGGCTGAAGATCCTGCGCGCGTTTTCGGAGATGGCTTGAGCCGCATGACAAAACACGGGAGACGGTAACGAAGCGATGATACTTTATCCGGCAATTGACTTGTACGACGGCATGGCGGTGCGCCTGCGCCAGGGGCGTTATGACGATATGACGGTCTATGACCGCGACCCGGAATCCCTTGCGCTTCGGATGCGTGAGGCCGGGGCGACCCACCTGCACATGGTGGATCTTGAGGGCGCGCGCAGCGGAAGTACGGCGAACCTCGCCCTGATCGAGAAGATCGCCTCTAATACGGGCCTGTTCATCGAGCTGGGCGGCGGAATCCGAAGCATGGAGACCGTCCGGCGCTATCTGGACTGCGGCATTTCGCGGGCCATTCTCGGGACGGCTGCGGCGGAGAATGAGGAGTTTCTGCGCGAAGCCCTGGAGACCTTCGGGGCGCAGATCGCCGTGGGCGTGGACCTGAAGGACGGCTTTGTCGCGGTGCGCGGCTGGGAAGAAAAAAGCAGCTGGACGGCGGAGGTCTTCTTCCGGCATCTTACGGAGCTGAAGGTCCGTACGGTGATCTGCACCGACATCTCCCGGGACGGCGTTCTTGCCGGCAGCAACCACGACCTGTATGCGTCCCTCAACGAGCGCTATCCCATTGATCTGATCGCCTCGGGCGGGGTTTCCTCGCTGGAGGACATCCGGGGCCTGCGGGCGCTTGGTATGTCCGGCGCGATCCTGGGACGGGCGTATTACAGCGGCGCGGTGACCCTGGAAGACGCGCTGGCCGCCGCGGCGGGAGACGACGGAACGCCCGACGTGGTGTCCGACTCCGCCGGCTGAGCCCGGAGCGGAGACAAGGCTTGGAAGGAGAGACCGCTTATGATCACGAAACGGATTATCCCTTGCCTCGACGTGCGAAACGGCCGCGTCGTCAAGGGCGTGAATTTTGAAGGCGTGCAGGATGTCTCGGACCCGGTGCAGCTTGCCCGGCACTACTCCGACGAGGGTGCGGACGAGCTCGTGTTCTATGACATCACCGCATCGGTCGAAGGCCGGAAGCTCTTCACGGACGTGCTGCGCCGGGTGGCGGAACAGATCTTCATCCCGCTGAC
>CAMKEK010000232.1:0-2784 GCA_946411545.1 uncultured Clostridia bacterium | reverse complement strand
GTGGTCCGATTGAAAACAATGCATGGGTGGTTTCTTCCATTCACTCACCTCCTTTATACGGTCATACGTTTTTATATCATACACCATTTTTTATTTTTTGAAAAGAGCTTTTCCCCTTCCCTGTTCAACATTTTTCCAGATTTGCTGCGCAATTTACCGGCTGCTTCCTTCTGCAGAACCCGTCGGTTTTCCATTTTATGTTCTTTCGACGGAAAAACCGGCAGGCGGAATGCCTGTCGGTTTTATGTTCACTCAATACCTTCTGAACCTTCTGAATCTTCCGGGGACTTCCGTTTCCCTATGCTCACAGCTCGGGAGCGGCTGTCTTCTTCTGCCCTGAAGCTCCGTTGTAGCAGAAGCCGAGCATGGTCATGTCGTCAAACTGCGGCGCCTCTCCGACAAATTCATCCACGCTCTCCCGGACAGCTTTCAGCAGCTCTTCCGGCGCTGCGTCCGGATCGCGGTTCAGCACTTCCAGCATCCGCTCCGTACCGAAGAGCTCGTTTTTCGCATTCGTCGCCTCGGGAACGCCGTCGGTATAGACAAACAGCCTGTCTCCGGGGTGAAGCTCAAAACCGTGCTCCTTAAACGGGATATCCTCCATTGCGGCCACCGCCATCGAGTGCCGATATACGACCAGTTCGTACCTGCCGCCCTTTCGGCAGAGAACCGGGTGCTCATGCCCGGCATTGGCGGCAATGCCCTTTCCGGTGGAGAGTTCCAGAATGGCCAGCCATACTGTGACAAACATGTCGCTCTCGTTTCCGTCACAGAGCTGATTGTTGACATGATAGAGAATATCGGCAGGGCTGTCGCCCATCTGGGCGCGGTTCTTGATCAGGGTCTTGGTGATCACCATGAAAAGCGCCGCGGGCACGCCCTTTCCCGAAACATCGGCCATCACCATGGCAAGATGGTCGTCGTCCACCAGGAAGAAGTCATAGAAGTCGCCGCCGACCTCCTTGGCCGGAGTCATGCTGGCAAAAATATCAAAGTCATCGTGATCGGGGAAAGCCGGAAACACGCTGGGCAGCATATCCGCCTGGATCCGTCTGGCCACATTCAGCTCCGTACTGATCCGTTCCTTCTCCGCCGTGACCGCAGTCAGATGCCGCACATAGTCTGTGATCTGTTCTTCCATCCGGTCGATGGACTGGGCCAGTACGCCGATTTCATCCTGTCCGCGGATGCTGTCGGTCAGCTTCTTCTCCGCCGTTTCATTCTCCCGCGCAAAGCGGCTCGCCTCTTCCGTGATCTTCGTGACCGGCTTGATGAGCTGCTCACTCAGATAAAGCTCAATCCCGATGATTTCCAGGGCTGCAAGCATCAACAGTCTCCTGAGGATATGGGATACATAGCTCATCTGAATATGACGGATTTCGTCCATCGGCCGTTGTACACAGATGATCGCCTGGGTGCGCTGATCCGTGTCCTTCACCGGAACCATGGCCGTGATGTGGTGGGAAGAACGTTTATAATTTGCACCGTTCAGCAGCATCAGCTCCTGATTCGAGCTTCCCTCATACAGGTTCCGATATTTCAGTTTGTATTCGTCGTTGGTTGTGGTTCTGACATATCCGAGCTCATAGGGCGTATATTCGCTCTCCCAGCGGACGGTGGAAAAGAGAAAGGTAATCTTGTCATAGTCTGGCAGCTCCGGCCGAATCACATAGACAAAGGTTGCGTCGAAGGCATTGCAGAGCTGGTCCAGCCTCAGCCAGGTTTCGCGATAAAGCTCGCTGTCCTCTCCGGCCTCAAGCATCTCGTCAAGCGAATCTCCGTCGATGAAGAATGCAGCTGCGTTTGCAACCTGAAACGCGTCCTCCGTGTACTGGTCATAGAGCGACTGACTGGTGACGCGATATCCGAGGATGCCTGAGACCGCCGAATAGACAATCAGCAGCGTCACGATGATCAGGATGCTGCGAAACGCAATGCTCTTACTGATTTTATTGATCAATCTCATGTCTGTCTGTTCTCCTCAGGCACTCCCGCAGGCGGACTCTTTCTGTCGCACTTCTCTGCACCCATGATGCTGCTTCCTGGCGTTTTATTATAAAGGTTTTCTCCTGTTTGGGCAAGAGAAATCTGTTTTCGTTTTACATTCCAAGCAACCGTCCTTCTTTCCTCCGGCATCCGGGCTGCGTTCTTTTCTCCTCAGGCAACAGTATGCCCCCGCTGCATCAAGTTCCGCAGCGGGGGCTGAACTGAATTCTTCTGATTCTCACACGCCGAAGAGCAGATCGCCGTAGGTCGGGAACGGCCAGTAGTCGGCAGCCGTGATGGTTTCGGTCTCGTCGCACAGGGCGCGCAGCTTCGACATTTTACACAGCACCTC
Source organism: uncultured Clostridia bacterium (assembly GCA_946411545.1). GTDB lineage: Bacteria > Bacillota > Clostridia > Oscillospirales > Oscillospiraceae > Limivicinus. The sequence goes on along the minus strand of CAMKEK010000232.1, from coordinate 446 downwards.
GTCCCGGATATGAAAGGCCTGCTTCGTGTTGTCCCCGTCCAGGGCCAGTACGCTCTTCTCCAGCGCTTCGGTTGCTTCGTCGATGCTGTCGATGAGGACGGAGAGGCGTTTGACCTGCCTGCTCTCATAGGCAAAGCCGAGCTCCGGCGCGGCGGCCTTCTTGGCATTCAGCACCGAGGCCAGATCACCGCAGTAACGGACGACTGCCGGCAGAATCTCCTTTCTGGCCATATCGACCATTGTGAGGGCCTCAATCCGCACCGTGCGTACATAGTTCTCCATGGAGATCTCATAGCGCGAGTGCAGCTCCGTCTCGGAATAAATCCGGTGGCTGGTCAGCATCTGAATGTTTTCCGGATCCAGGACCATCTGCAGCGCGTCCGGCGTGGTACGAAGGTTCTCCAGGCCGCGGACTTCGGTGGCTTCCCGGATCCAGGCATCGTCAT
>CAMKEK010000231.1:0-2821 GCA_946411545.1 uncultured Clostridia bacterium | reverse complement strand
CGTCAGGGTCACGGCCGCCAGGATCCCGATGAGGAGAAGGAAAGCAGCTGTCACAAGGCGTCCCGATCGTGTTTTTCTCATGTTCCGGTGCTTACTTCATCAGGTTCTCCAGCAGCGGAAGCGCCTGGCGGGTCTGGCTGACCCCGATGCTCTGCACGAGGATGACATCTTCCGCTCCATACTGCTCCGCAAGGGTGCTCACCGGTGTGAAATTCTTCCTGTAGTCCAGGACATAGACCTTGTGATAGTGCTGGGTCAGGTAGACCGTAAAGGGGTTGCCGAAGGAGTCCTTGATCACCAGGCAGTCCGGTGCATCCGGCAGCGCGTCGTTTGTGATCACGGTCAGGGGGTTGTCGCCGGCGATGAAGCAGTTGTACTTCATGTTGGAATCCGCCTCGGTCTCGTCGACAATCACGCTGGTATAATCCGGATAGCCCAGAATCTCCATGTGAATATGGTCATTTCCGGGAGGCACCAGGGCGATCACTTCGTCGGTCTTCAGGCTGCGGCTGTTTACCGAGTAATACCAGCTCCCGGTAAAGGTGCCCATGTTCCACTCCGTGAAGTCGCTCAGCGGCACCGCTTCAAAGCCTGCCGTCTCGCAGAAGCTCTGGTACGCATAGTACGCCCCCAGGGCCGTCCAGTGATGGTCGGTGTTGAAGTAAAGATACTCGCTGTTGTGTGCCAGAAGGTTGTTGAAGGCATTGACCTTCCCGACGTTCTCGTTCTCCTGGGCGAACATGTAGCGCAGGGTCTTCCCCTGATCGGCCGCGCCCAGCTCTGCAAGCATATCCGAAGACAGCAGAATGCTGATGCTGGTGGGGACCGGGAGGTTGAAGAACCGCCGTCCCTGGGCCGCAAGCGCGTCACCCGCCCTGTTCATCAGGGCGACATGCTGGTCGGAGGTACTCTGATCAAAGCCCAGACGGGACAGCACCGTTCCGTCGATTACCACCATGTCACCGTAGATGGCCGCTTCCTCTTCCCCGTTCATGCCCTCCCAGGCCTCGACCACCGTGTTCTGGTCGACAACGGGAGTCGCCGAAGGCTCCGGCTCCTGGACGGGTTTCGGTGTCGGCGTCACAGCCGCTTCCCGCTCGGAGGCTTCCTTTTCCGCCTGTTCCAGCAGGGCGTCCAGGTTCGCGTTGTCATTCTGCGCGCTGCCGGTCTGGCTCAGAACCACCTCGTTCCGGTTCAGGCCGTGTATGGCATTCATCCGGTCCGAAACCTCCAGCATACCCTCCCGTCCGGGGAAGGTATCGGAAAACCACATGCCGATGCTGTCAAAATACTCACCGCTCAGCAGGCTTCCCACCGTGAAAGTCGGAAATTCCCGGAGTCTTCTTTTCTCTCGTACCGAGGTCTCCGGCCGCAGCGGCAGGATAAAGGAAATCACCGCCAGTACGGTCAAAACCGCGATAAACGGTCCGGCCAGCTCCAGTTCATGCCGTTTCTGGACGCTCTGCGGGGCGGCTTCATGTTGTCCGTGATTCATGTCTCCGCCTCCTCAGAACTGAAAATACAAAAACGGGTTATAGCTCTCCCCCACCAGTGCGCAGGTGGAGAGCAGGAGCAGTACGATCGGGAACAGGGCCTTCCGGCAGCCCGCCCAGACGCCGTTTGCCGCCAGGCGGTCGGAGACAGCCTTCGGCAGCGGGGTGCAGGCGATGGCCGATACCAGCAGCAGAAAGACATTGTTTTCCAGCATGGTGACGGAAAGGAAGTCCGAAGCCGCATTCCCGTTCAGGCCGAAGAGGCCCTTCACCACGGTCCAGCCCAGCCGGATGTCCGTGAACCGGAACAGGATCCAGCCCAGAAAGACGATCAGCACCAGATACAGATGCGGCAGAACCGGCACGCGCTGCAGCAGTTTTTTCAGGAAGAGGCGCTCAATCATCAGGAAGACAAACCAGTAGAGTCCCCAGAGGACAAAGTTCCAGCTTGCCCCGTGCCAGAGCCCGGTGAGTGCCCAGACGATGAAGGTGTTCAGAACATTCCGAAGCAGCGAGCAGCGGTTTCCCCCCAGCGGGATATAGACATAATCCCGGAAAAAGGTGCTCAGGGACATGTGCCATCTGCGCCAGAACTCCGTCACGGACTTCGCCGCATAGGGATACCGGAAGTTTTCCGGATAATGGAGGCCGAGGACCTTTCCCATGCCGATGGCCATGTCGGAATAGGCGCTGAAGTCCAGATAGATCTGCAGCATAAAAGCCGCCATCCCCAGCCAGATTCCCAGCACCGTAGCACTCTGCAGGTGGCTGAGATTCTCCGCAAAAAGCTCAGAACTGGAGGCCGTCTGATCCGTCAGCAGAATTGCATCCACGAGGGCGCCGCAGGGATTGGCAAGCAGCGCCTTCTTGGTCAGACCGCAGGTAAAGCGGCGGATGCCGTCCGTGAGTTCCTCCGCACCGGAGCGCTGCACAAAGAGCTCTTCGGCAATGCTGTTGTAGCGCACGATGGGGCCGGCGACACACTGGTGAAACAAAGCCGCATACAGCAGCACATGCCAGTAGGCGCGCTCCGCCCCGGCATCGCCCCGATACACATCCACCACATAGGTCAGCAGCTGGAAGGTGTAAAACGAAATGCCGATCGGAAGCGCGATGCGCTGTACAAACGCCGGGACCTCTCCGAAGATGGAGCAGACCAGGCCGGCGTACTTGAACACCCCGATCAGAAGCAGATCGACAAACACCGCCAGCGCCAGCCACAGCTTTCTCTCCCCGGCACTTTCGCCGATGTCGATGCGCAGCGCGCAGAACCAGTCCACCGCCGCCATCAGCATCAGGAGCAGAACATACTTCGGCTCTCCCCAGGC
>CAMKEK010000230.1:0-2841 GCA_946411545.1 uncultured Clostridia bacterium | reverse complement strand
GTGCTCGACAATCTTCATGAGCGCATCGAAGATATCCGGAAGCAGCTGGAGGAGAATCGCGACAGCTGGGTCCAGCCGGAGGAAAAACTGGAAGAGCTTAAAACCCGTGTGGAAGAGATCCGCACCGAACTGGAAAAAGCCGCAAACAGCGAAAACGGCGGAAACAGCCGGGTGGAAGAATTAAAGAAACAGCTTCGCGAAATGGAGCTGAAGATCCAGCAGGCGAAAGAGGAGCTTGAAGCGAAAAAGACAGTTTTCCAGAAATTGAAGAACTGGATTGCGCATCCTGAATCGATGCTGATCTTCCGTGTGCTGCAGAGACTTTCCACGCCGAAAGAACATAAGACGGTTCAGCGGGCCGAGCGAGATACCTCCCCGACCGGCGCGGCCAATTATCAGCCTGCAGCCGCCGCTGCGGTTTCGCCTTCGCCTTCGCCGTCCCCGTCTCCTTCTCCGACTCCGCAGCCGGCGAAAAAAACACCGCTTACCAAACAGGAAGAGATTGAGGAGGAAGAAATCCCCCTGGCCCTTCCGGAACCGGCACCTATGAAGGTGACGCCCTGGTACATGAAGCCGGAATTCATCATTGCGATATGCGTCGTACTTGGTCTGGGAAGCATCTCGGCGGTCCCGATGCTGAAGTCGGGAATCCGCTCCCTGCGCCGGAAGCCGGAAGGCGGACAGACCGCATAGCGCATCATTATTTAAGAAATCAAGAGAATATAAAAATCAGCAAAGCAGGCTGCGTGAGAGTATCTCACGCAGCCTGCTTTGCCGGGTTATAAAAGGAGAAAACCGGAAGAAGCTTCCGTTCTGCGTCACGGATCAGTGCCCCTTGTGATCCTCGGTGACGGCACCGTCGCGGTAGGCTCCCACCAGCGCGCGCAGATCGTCGATCTGCATCTGCAGCTCCCGGCCGATGTCGGTGTCGGCGATACGCTGGCGAAGCTCCTGGCGCTCAAAGATTTCTGTCGAATGGGCAATGCCGTAATTGTCCCGGATGGCCTTTTCCCGGCCGACGAAGGGCTGGTGCGCGACGATGCGGTAGGACTGGGAGGTGCTGATGAGGGTGTAGCCGGCAATCCCGGAGGTGGGCTGGTAGGCCTTGCAGAAGCCGCCGTCAATGACCAGCAGCTTCCCGCCGCCCTTGATGGGACTTTCGCCCTTGCGGACCTTCACGGGAACATGTCCGTTGATGATGTGACAATGGGGCCCCTCGAGGCCGAATTCCTTCAGAATGAAGTCACAGATCGCCGGATCCTGGTAGAGGGTGTAATAGGCGTTCTTTGGCTCCGCCCAGGCACTTTCGTCTTTAATCAGACGACGTTCAAAGGTGGTCATGCGGTCGCGGCCGAAGATGGGGCTGTTGCGGCCTGCCCACAGGAACCACAGGAGGTCCATCCCGAGCTTCCGCTCCGGGGAACCGGACTTGTAATAATAGGCCTGACGTGCGGCGGTGTCCGCAAAATCGAGGAAGTCCTTCCCGGCACGTTCCGTCCCGTCGAGCTTGAAGCGCATCATCTCGCCGTCGGCGGTGAGAGGGATGCAGCCGTGGAAAAGCAGGTTCCCGTTGTGGATCTTATAGAGACTGCCCTTGGAATAAAGAAAGCGGACATGATTCTGCAGCTTTTCACTGCGCTCGAATGACTTGGTGAGCTGGTCAATGACCGCGGCTTCTTCCGCGGTCAGCTCGTAGGGGTTCGCCGGATCCACGGTGGGGAAATCGGTATCCTCCAGCGGATAGACGGTGCCGTCGATGGTGATGCAGCGGTTTTTATAATCAATCTTATCCAGCAGCAGGCGGTCTTCCATGCCGTATTCCGGATGACGGAGAATCTTCTGGCCTTCCAGCTTGAAGAGAATAACGGTGATAGCCTTGTGCATGCGGGCGGAGAGAAGCTTGTCCTTTTCGGAATAGTGCGAGGCATCGGCCTCGGTGAGCTTTACGGCGAAGCGCGACACGTCGCAGTCCTTGTAGACCTCGTTTGCGAAAACCGAGAGCGGCCGCAGAGAAATGCCGTAGCCCGTCTCCAGGACTTCAAGGTTGTTGTAGTGAATGGAGTTGGAGAGCACGGTGGCCACCAGGGTGCGGCTGCCGGAAGCGGCGCCCATCCACAGAATGTCATGGTTGCCCCACTGGATGTCAACGCTGTGATAGTTCAGCAGCGAGTCCATGATGATGTCCGCGCGGGGGCCGCGGTCGAAGATGTCGCCGACGATGTGCATGTGATCCACGGCCAGCCGCTTAATGACGGCGCAAAGAGAGGAAATGAAGTCGGGCGCCTGGCCGATGTCGACGATGGTGGAGATGATATTCTTGTAATACTCCTGCTTGTCGAACTCGTCGCTGTGCGTGTGCAGGAGCTCTTCAATGATGTATTCGTAGTCGGCGGGCAGGGCCTTGCGGACTTTGGAGCGGGAGTAGCGAGAGCTCACGCTGCGGCAGAGCTCGATCAGGCGGTAGAGCGTAATGCGGTACCACTCGTCCAGGTCGTCAATCTCGGGCTTGAGCTGTTCCAGCTTCTCCTCGGGATAGATGATCAGCGTGGCGAGCTGATCCAGCTCCGAGCGGGGGACGCTGTCCTTGAAAAGGAGGTCCAGACGCTCCCGGATGACACCGGAGCAGGAGTTGAGAATGTGCAGAAAGGCTTCGTGTTCTCCGTGCACGTCGGAGATGAAGTGCTCACAGCCTTTCGGAAGGTTCAGAATTGCCTGCAGATTGATGATCTCGGTTCCGGCAGAGCGGAGCGTGGGATACTGCCGGGAGAGCATTCTCAGGTAACGCAGTTCCTCTGCGGTATAGGATTTATGTTGCTTCATCAGGCGCGGTCTCCTTCTTCA
>CAMKEK010000229.1:0-2844 GCA_946411545.1 uncultured Clostridia bacterium | reverse complement strand
GCGTCGCCACCGGGAATTACGCCCCCTCCTCCGATCAGATCAAGGACGGCTATATCACCGGTACCGGTGTACGCCTGCGGGAATCTCCCTCCATGTCTGCGAAGATTCTCGATGAGCTGAATTACGGGACCGCCGTGAGAATCACCGGCGTTTCCCAGGACTGGCTCCGCGTCATTGCCAACGGCAAAGACGGTTATGTCTCGGCGCCCTTTGTGACAGAGGGAACCTACGCGCCGGAATCCGGACTCAGCAGCGCCTCCGGGACCGAACTCGGAAAGGAGATTGCGGCCTACGCCCTTCAGTATGTGGGCACCCCGTATAAGTGGGGCGGTAAATCTCCCGAAACCGGCTTTGACTGCTCCGGATTTGTTCAGTATGTCTTCGGTCAGTTCGGCCTCCAGACCAGCCGTGTCTCCAATGACGCGCTTTCCGACGGTGTTCATGTGGATCCGGCGGATCTTCAGCCGGGCGATCTGCTCTGCTTCTACTCCGGGAACAATTACGTCGGCCACCTCGGCATCTATGTGGGAGACGATCTGTTTATCCATGCGGCAAACTCCGACCTCGGTGTCGTCACAACTTCTCTGACCACCGGGTACTATGCTTCCCGCGGTTATGAGATCCGAAGATTGACCTGATCCCGTTTCCCAACAGCAGACCCCCTGCCAAAAGGCAGGGGGTCTGCTGTTTTCTCTCTCGAATCGGGCGCTTCCCCGCCGTACAGCGGCGGGCTTTCGCTTATTTGCCCACACAGAAACGTGCGAAGATCTGATTGGTGACATCTTCCCGGATGCTTGCCCCCGTCAGTTCCCCAAGGGCCTGCATGGCGTTCTCTGTCTCTGTCAGAATGATATCCGGCGTCATTCCCGCCTCCAGGGCTTTGCAGGCGGCATCCATGCTTTCCGCCGCCCGGCGCACCGCGTCCGCCTGCCTCACATTGGTCAGGATCTCCCCCGCCGGGACCGCCGGCAGCGGAAAGAGCGCTTTGATTCTCTCCTCCAGCTGTTCCAGTCCCTCTCCGGTCACGCTGCTCACCGACACCACCGGAAGCCGTGTCTCCGGAAGCGGAAAGCGCTGCGGCAGGTCGGTTTTGGAAATCACCGCGATTCCATGCTCCGCGCGTTCTGCCGTACGAAGGATCTGCTCCGCTGCCGCACTGCTCTCGCCGTTGCCGTCGATGACCGCGAGCACCAGAGATGCGGACGCCGCCGCGGCAAGACTTCTCTGAACACCGAGCTGTTCCACCCGGTCGTCCGTTTCGCGGATGCCCGCCGTGTCGATCAGGCGCAGACTCACGCCGCCCAGCTGAACCCGCTCTTCGACGGTGTCCCGCGTCGTGCCCGGCACATCCGTGACGATCGCCCGCTCATAGCCCAGCAGCGCGTTCAGCAGAGAGCTCTTCCCCGCGTTCGGAAGGCCGATGATGGCGGTGGGGATTCCGCTGTTCATCATCTGTCCTCTTTCAAAGGTGCCCAGCAGCCTCTCCAGGCTCCGCTGTCCGCCGGTCAGCATGTCACGGTAGCTCTGAATTTCAAATTTCTCGATGTCCTCATCCGGATAATCCAGCACCGCATGGAAATGCGCGCTCATACCGACGAGCTCGTCATAAATCGCCGCCGCTTTCCGGTGGATTGCCCCGGAGAGCTGTCCGGCCGCGTTGCGCACAGCCTCGGCCGTCTCGGCGTCAATCAGGTCGATCACCGCCTCGGCAGAGCTGAGGTCCATCCGTCCGTTCAGAAACGCCCGTTTCGTAAACTCCCCCGGGCCGGCCTGTCTGGCCCCGAGGGCAAAGAGCTCCTTCAGCAGCACCTGAAGCAGCATCGGTGACCCGTGGCATTGAAACTCCACCGTGTCCTCCCCGGTGTAGCTCTGCGGCCCACGGCTGACCGTGCAAAGGCAGAGATCCAGGAGCTCCCCTTTGGCGCTTCGCAGTTCCCCGTATACCAGTTTCCGGTCCTTTGCATCCTTCAGGCGCCCCCCCGCGCAGGGGGAAAACAGCCGGTCTGCCAGCTCGATGCTGCGCTCTCCCGACATGCGTACAATACCGATCGCCGCGACCTGCTGGCCGGTGGCAATGGCGGCAATGGGTTCAGCCATAGCGGCTCCTTTCTTCAAAAAAACACCCCCGCGCGAGCGGGGGGATTTTGTCTTTCTTCCGGTTCAGATTCGAGGCGCTTACTTTCCGTTCCTGGAAGTCTCCGCCGTGCGTTCGTCCATCCGTTCCGACACAAAGTAGCTCAGCGACAGCAGACTGTCGGAAAAATGGACATTCTCGACAATAATGGGGCTGTTCGGTTCTGTCAGTTCCATGTTGGTAAAGTTCCAGATTGCTTCAATCCCGTTGTCCGTCAGGATCTTCGTCACATTGACCGCGACTTCCTTCGGCACACAGAGCACCGCGAGCGCGATGTCATTGGCTTTCAGATACTCCTCCAGCTGTGCCTCCGCCAGAATGGGAACCCCTTTGAATTCCGTCCCGATCAGGCTTTCTTTGATGTCGAAAGCCGCTGCCAGCTCCACACCGCACTCGGCAAAGCTGAAATTATCCATCAGCGCGTGGCCGATGTTGCCGACGCCCACGAGGATGGCCTTGTATCCCCTGTCCATTCCGAGAATGGAGGCAATCTGCTCCCGCAGACCGGAGACATTGTATCCGTAGCCCTGCTGGCCAAACTCACCGAAGCAGCTGAAATCCTGTCGGATCTGCGACGGCGTCAGGCCGAGCTGCTGCCCAAGTTCAAAGGAAGAAATTCTGTTGATCCCGTTTTCCTGCAATTCGTCCAGCTTCCGAAGGTAACGCGGCAGGCGCCTGATCACGTTGTTCGAAACCTTAACCCGTTTCAC
>CAMKEK010000228.1:0-2856 GCA_946411545.1 uncultured Clostridia bacterium | reverse complement strand
CGCGGAGACGGGCTCCGGGCGGCTCGTTCATCTGGCCGAAGACCAGCGCCGTCTTGTTGATGACGCCGGACTCATTCATTTCGTTCCAGAGGTCGTTGCCCTCACGGCTGCGCTCCCCGACCCCGGCGAAAACCGAATAGCCGCCGTGTTCATAGGCGACGTTCCGGATCAGTTCCATGATAAGCACCGTCTTGCCGACGCCGGCGCCTCCGAAGAGGCCGATCTTGCCGCCGCGGGCATAGGGGGCCAGCAGGTCCACGACCTTGATGCCGGTCTCCAGCATTTCGGTGGCGGGCAGGATCTCGGTAAACTTCGGGGCCTTGCGGTGGATGGGAAGGCGTTCGGCGCCTTCCACCGGACCTTTTCCGTCGATGGGTTCACCGACAACGTTGAACATTCTGCCCAGCGTCGGTTCGCCCACCGGCATCATGATGGAGGATCCGGTGTCGACGGCGTCCATGCCGCGGGAGATTCCGTCCGTGGAGGACAGAGCGATGCAGCGGACATCCCGGTTGCCCAGCTGCTGTACCACTTCCAGCACGACCTTGCGCTCGGGCAGCTGGATTTCAATGGCGTTATAGATTTCCGGAAGCTTTCCCTCCGGATAGTGGATATCGACCACAGGGCCGATGACCCGTTTGACTGTTGCATTCTTCATGTTTTATCCTCCGGCAGTGTTGTTCCGAAGTGCTTCCGCACCGCCTGCGATTTCGGAGATTTCGGTGGTAATGGCTGCCTGGCGTGCGTGGTTGAGTTCCAGGGTCAGATCGTTGATGAGCTCTTCCGTGTTGTCCGCCGCCGCGGTCATCGCGGTCATGCGGGCGGAATGCTCGCCGGTCCGGGCCTCCAGCAGAATGGCATGGACGGTATTGCCGATGTACATGTCCAGCAGTGTGTTCAGAAGGCTGTCGCGGTCCGGTTCAAAGATCGTCCTTCTTTCCGGGCTCACGGTCTCTTCCTGTTTCTGCAGAGGAAGCAGCTGTGCCTGCTCCGGTACCTGCGACAGGACGGAGCGATAATGCTGGTATACCAGCCTGATCTCGTCGACGGTCCCTTCCCGGTAGAGCTCTTTGAGCCTCTCGGCCAGTGTCAGCGCTTCCTCATGGGTCGGGGTATCGCCGATCTCATAGCTCTCCCGGACTTCCAGTCCGGCAGCGGCGATCAGATCCTTGCCCCAGCGTCCGCAGACGATGACATAGCTTTCCTGGCCATTGTCCTTGATGAGGTTTTCGCAGTAGCGCAGCAGGCTCTGATTGTAGGTGCCGCAGAGGCCGCGGTTGCCGACGATCAGCACGTAGCAGATTTTCCGGCATTCCGCGTGCGGCGTCAGGTAAGGATTCCCGATCCCCGTCTGTCCGGCCGACGCCTCTTTCAGCAGCTTGCCGCTCTCCTCGGCATAGGCACGGAGACTGGCAAACGCGGTCTGGGTCTTGCGCAGTTTTGCCGCCGCGACCATCTTCATGGACTTGGTAATCTGGCGGGTGTTCTCAACGCTCTTGATGCGCGTACGGATGGCTCTCAGGTTTGCCATGCTTCAGCCTCCTTACGCTTCAAAGCTCTCGGTGTACTCCGCAATGAGCTTCTTCAGTTTCCCAAGCTGTTCCTCACCCAGCTTTTTGCCGCTCATGATGTGCTTTTTCAGATCCGGATAGCGGCTGTTCACATAGGGCAGCAGGCCCTTTTCATACCGGGCAATGTCCTTCAGCTCAACGCCGTCGGCATAGCCTTCGCTCACCGCATAGATGGAGATGACCTGATCCGAAGCCTCCATCGGGGCATACTGGCCCTGCTTGAGAAGCTCCGTCATACGGTCGCCGCGGTGCAGCGTGGAACGGGTCGCCTTGTCCAGGTCGGAGCCGAACTGCGCAAACGCAGCCAGCTCTCTGTACTGGGCCAGATCCATTCTCAGACGTCCGGCCACCTGCTTCATGGCGCCCAGCTGAGCCGAGCCGCCGACACGGGAGACCGAGAGGCCGACGTTGACCGCCGGACGTACGCCGGAGTTAAAGAGGTCCGTCTCCAGGAAGATCTGTCCGTCGGTGATGGAGATGACGTTCGTCGGGATATAGGCGGAGATATCACCCGCCTGCGTCTCGATGATGGGCAGGGCCGTCATGCTGCCGCCGCCGGCTTCCTCGCTGAGTCTTGCCGCGCGCTCCAGCAGTCTGGAGTGCAGATAGAAGACGTCGCCGGGATAGGCCTCACGTCCGGGCGGACGGTGCAGCAGCAGGGAGATCTCACGGTAGGCAACCGCCTGCTTGGAGAGATCGTCATAGATGATGAGGACATCCTTTCCCTTGTGCATGAAATATTCGCCCATGGCCGCGCCTGCATAAGGCGCGATATAGAGCATCGGGGCGGACTCGGACGCGCTGGCGCAGACCACGATGGTATAATCCATCGCATTGTGCTCGCGCAGCTTCTGCACACAGCCTGCCACCGTCGACTCCTTCTGGCCGATGGCGACATAGATGCAGATCATGTCCTTGCCCTTCTGGTTGATGATCGTGTCGATGGCGATCGCCGTCTTGCCGGTCTGACGGTCGCCGATGATCAGCTCACGCTGGCCGCGTCCGATGGGGACCAGGGCGTCGATGGCCTTGATACCGGTCTGCATCGGAACCGACACCGGACGGCGCGAAATCACGCCGGGGGCCGGGCTCTCAATCGGCCGGGTCTCGGTGGTGTGGATTTCACCGCCGCCGTCGATGGGATTGCCGAGGGAATCGACCACACGGCCGATCATCTCCTCGCCCACCGGAACTTCGATGATGCGTCCGCTGCGGCGGACCTCATCGCCTTCCTGCAGGCCGGAATAGTCGCCCAGCAGCACGACGCCGATGTTGTCCTTCTCCA
>CAMKEK010000227.1:0-2856 GCA_946411545.1 uncultured Clostridia bacterium | reverse complement strand
TGCATCTTCATGGGCCATGTGGGCGATATGTTCAACCACACCGGCAAGGGTCGTCCCGTGTCCGTTGCCGAGGCCAAGGAGCTTCTGCAGAAAGCCGAGGACCGCGGCTGTGTCCATCAGATCACGACCCTGCATCAGGGGGAGACCTTTGCGATCTGCAACTGCATGCCGGAGAGCTGCCTTGCCCTCGGTGTGTCCCAGTATTACAACACCCCTGCAACCTCCAAGAGCAACTACGTGGCCGAGATCGACCACGAAAAGTGCGTCGCCTGCGGCCAGTGCACCGACCGCTGCGCCAACAATGCCATCCAGATGGGCCAGAAGCTCTGCGCTCTGACGCCCATTGAGCACAAGCCCCATGAGCTTCCCGATGACATCGAGTGGACGCCGGAGCACTGGAACCCCGACCACCGCTCCAACCGCGAATATGTTGCGCCGGAAGGCACGGCCCCCTGCAAGACCGCATGTCCCGCGCATATCGCCGTTCAGGGCTATCTGAAGCTTGCCGCCCAGGGGAGATACCTCGAGGCGCTGGAGCTGATCAAGAAAGAAAACCCGCTGCCCGCCGTCTGCGGCCGGATCTGCAACCGCAAGTGCGAGAGCGAATGCACCAGAGGAAACCTGGACCGCGCCATTGCCATCGACGAGGTGAAGAAGTTTATCGCTGACCGCGAGCTGGAGCGTGACACCCGCTTCGTCCCCAAGAAGCTCTATGATTTCAGCGACAAGAAGATCGCCGTGATCGGTGCCGGCCCTGCCGGGCTCAGCTGCGCTTACTTCCTCGCGGCGGACAACTATCGCGTGACGGTGTTCGACAAAAACGAGCTCCCCGGCGGCATGCTCCGCTACGGGATCCCGTCCTTCCGTCTGGAAAAGACCGTTCTGGACGCCGAGATCGACGTACTCAAGGAACTTGGCGTGATCTTCCGCTGCGGCGTCGAGGTCGGAAAGGACATCACCGTTCAGCAGCTGCGTGAGCAGGGCTATGACGCCGTCTATCTCGCCGTCGGTGCCCAGAAGTCCGCTGCACTGGGCATCCCCGGCGAGGACCTGAAGGGTGTCTGGGGCGGAATCGACTTCCTGCGCGAAGTGAACGCCGGCGCACGGCCTGCCGTCGGCAAGAAGGTCGTCGTCATCGGCGGCGGCAACGTCGCCATGGATGTCGCCCGTACCGCGGTGCGCCTCGGCGCAAGTGTTACGGTGGCCTACCGCCGCAAGGAGAGCGACATGCCCGCCGATCCGGACGAAGTGGCCGAGGCAAAGGAAGAAGGGGTTCAGTTCCTCTTCGAGCATAAGCCGGAAGCCATTGAGGGGAAAAACGGAAAGGTCACCGCACTGCGCTGCGAGGGCGACAAACTTGTCAAATGTGACACCGTTCTTGCGGCCATCGGCCAGCGCATCGACCTGGAGGGCCTGGACCTCGGCGAACTGAAGACGGATGAAAAGGGCCGCGTGGTGGCGGATTCCGTCACCTATCAGACCGCGCAGCCTGACATCTTCGTCGGCGGCGACGTGCTCACCGGACCGAAGTTTGCCATCGACGCGATCGCCCAGGGCAAGCAGGCGGCCATCTCCATCCACCGCTATGTCCAGCCGGGGCAGAGCCTGACGCTGGGCCGCGACCGCCTGACCTATCATGCCTTTGACATGGAGAACGTCGACTTCGACACGGTAAAGCGGACAAACAGCACCGAAGGACGCCAGGTTCCCGGCAAGTCGGAAGAGAAGGCGAAGACCTTCCGCGACGACCGCCTCACCTTCACCGAAGAGCAGGTGAAGAAGGAAACGGCCCGCTGCCTCGGCTGCGGCGCTTCCTTCGTCGACCCGAACAAGTGCCTGGGCTGCGGCGTCTGCACCACGCGATGCAAATTCGACGCCATCCACCTGCGCAAGCGCACCTATGTGGAGAGCATCGACTACTTCGACCGTCCGAAGGTGCTTCCGGAGTTCATCGCCGGACGCCAGAAGCGCATCGAGATCCGCAAGGCGGCGGAGCGCTGAAAAAACAGAGAAAAAACCATTGACACAAGCAGGGAAAAGTGTTATATTACCTGCGCCGCATTGAAAGGGCCGAAGTGAACCTCGCGTTCCGCCCTGAGAGCGAGACCTGAAAAGAGGGAGGATATTCCAGTGAAGCATGCCGTTATTGTGACCGGTGGCAAGCAGTATCGTGTTGCCGAGGGCGACGTGATCTATGTCGAGAAGCTCGATGCAGAAGCCGGCTCTACGGTCACCTTTGACAAGGTTCTGTGCGTGGTGGACGAAGCGAACGCCACTGTCGGTACGCCTGTTGTCGCCGGTGCGACCGTTACCGCGAAGGTTGAGAAGAACGGAAAGTCTGCAAAGGTGCGCGTCTACAAGATGAAGCCGAAAAAAGGCTATCGCCGGACGCAGGGCCACAGACAGCCCTATACCAAGCTCACGGTAGAAGCGATCAACGCGTAAAAAATCATCAACAGGTTTAACGATGGAGGTGTAACCAGATGGCTCATAAAAAAGGTATGGGTTCTACCAAGAACGGCCGTGACAGCGAGTCCAAGCGTCTCGGCGCCAAGCGTGCGGATGGCCAGTTCGTCCTGGCAGGCAACATTCTTGTCCGTCAGCGCGGTACAAAGATTCATCCCGGCACCAATGTCGGCAAGGGCAAGGATGATACCCTGTTCGCACTTGTTGACGGTACCGTTAAGTTCGAACGCCTGGGCAAGGATCGTAAGAAAGTCTCCGTTTATGAGGAGCTCGCCCAGTAAATTGACGGGAATCAGGCCGGACGCATGTCCGGCCTTTTCCTTATATCGGAACGGAGGAGACTATGCCCTCATTTGTTGACAAAGCGCGAATCCACCTGCACGCCGGAAA
>CAMKEK010000226.1:0-2878 GCA_946411545.1 uncultured Clostridia bacterium | reverse complement strand
AACGAGCTGATGACGCTGTGGATCCGCCTGAACGGAATCGGAAACCGGGAGAGCACCGCCACCATGGAGGACGACAGCGAGGACCTCGGCAAAGAGGTCAACGTGGCCAATGCCTCGCGCTATTACGGCTCCCAGGTGACCATGCTCCGCATGCGGTTTCAGATCGGCCTTGTGGTCCTTGCCATTCTGGCGTATCTGACCCTGGGGCTGCCGGTGAGCGGCATGCTGAAAACCGCCAAGGTTTCGGCGGCGATGTGCCTCGGGCTGCAGCTGACCATCATGCTGCTTTGCCTGGATGTGGTCACCAACGCGGCGGTGAACCTGACCCGGAGACGCTTCGGTGCTGACTCGCTGGCCGTTCTGGCCTGCCTGATCAGTTCTTTTGACGCGCTGAGCGTGGCGGTGGGCGGCTTCGGAACACCGCACATCCCCCTGTGCCTGTTCTCGAGTCTTGCCCTGATGGGTGTTTTGCTCTCCTCCCTGCTGTCGGCCCGGGCCCTGCGAAAGTCCATCCGCGTCCCGGCCATCGGGAAACGGGTCTACTGCGTGACGGCGGAAGAGGGAGTACGCGCAAAAAGCGACCTGACCCTCCTGAAGTCGGTGCGTCCCTCCGCGGGCTTTGTACGCCGGGCGGAGGAGACACCGCCGGATGAATCGCTGTTTCGCAGAAGCGCTTTGGTCCAGCTGCTGGCCGCGCTGCTGCTGTCGCTGCTCACGGCCGTGGTCAAACACAGCATCGGGGATTATCTCTATATCCTGTCGGCAATTCTGTCCTGTGCGGTTCCGGTGACGGCACTGCTTGCCTTTGCCCTTCCGTTCTTCATCGGCTCCGGAAGAATCTTCTCCAGCGGCGCTGCCGTTGCGGGCTGGTCCGGTATCCACGATATCGGCTGCAGCCGGAACCTGATCGTGACGGACCGGGATCTCTTCCCGGAGGAAACGGTATCCATCGAGACGGTGCGCATTTTTGCCGACGACAGCGCGGAGCGCGTCATCGGCTTTGCCGGGAGCATGGTTGCGGCCTCCGGTTCCGGACTGGGCCCGTGCTTTGCGGAACTGATGGAGAAGAACAACTGCCGGATGCGGCAGGTGGAGGACTTCCAGTGGCTTTCGGGCGGAGGCCTGCAGGGACGGATCGAAGGCAGCACGGTTCTGTGCGGTAGCCCGGACCTGATGCAGCTGATGAACGTCAAGGTGCCCTACCGCCTGGTGGACAAGACAACGGTGCTGCTGGCCATCGACGGCGTGCTGTACGGGATTTTCAAAATCAACTACATCGGTCTGCCTGAGATCCGCACGGCTCTGCAGGAGCTGATCGCGTCGAACCGCCACCCGATTTTTGCCATCCGCGACTTCAACATTACGCCGGAGCTGCTTCACGATGTGTTCGACGTGGCGACGGACGGATACGACTTCCCGCCTTACGGCGACCGTTTCCGGATCTCGGAAGCGCAGCCCTCCGAAACCAGCAAGGTCTCGGCGGTCATCTGCCGGGAGGGCCTCGGCCCGCTGACGCACCTTGCGGACACCGGCAGAAGCATGTATGTCGCCATCCGCATGAACCTGATTATTACAGCGGCTGTCGCGGTGCTGGGCATGCTTCTGGTGTTTGTCAAGCTGATCGGAACCGGTGAAGTCAGCGCCTGGCTTCCCTTCGTGCTGATGCTGCTGGATGCGATCGTCGTTTCCCTGATCAGCCTGTTCATGAGATTTTGACGGAATTTGAAAATTTCTGTTGCCAAACCAAGGCACTATCGTGTAAAATAGAATGAATCGCGTTTCAGACGGAATGTCTGCTTGATCGGTCTATACAATTTATTTTTATTCTAGAGAGGAAGCATATTATGGAAAGTAAAAACATTCGCAACATCGCCCTTCTCGGGCACGGAAACAGCGGAAAAACCAGTCTTGCCGAGAGTATGCTGTTTGTCACCGGCGCTATCGACCGCCTTGGAAAGGTGAGCGACGGGAACACGGTATGCGACTATGACGCGGAAGAGATCAAGCGTCAGATCACCATCGCATCCTCTTTGGCTCCGGTTTCCTTCGGAGGCGGAAAAGTGAATGTCCTGGACTGCCCGGGATATTTTGACTTCGTCGGCGAAGTCCTCTGTGCCCTTCGCGCGGTGGAAGCGGGTGTGATCCTCTGCTCTGCCAAGGACGGAATCTCCGTCGGTGCCGAGCGCAGCTGGAAATACCTGAAGGCGGCCAATCTCCCGACGGCGTTCGTGATCTCCAAGTGCGATGAAGAGCACGGCGACTACTTTGCGGTGGTGGATGCCCTGCGTGCCAAGTACGGCAGCATCGTTGCCCCGGTTACGATTCCGACGAGCGACGGCAAGGGCGTAATTGACCTGGTCCACAACGTCTGCTACATGACCAACGGCGCCAAGAGCACCAAGGGCGCGATCCCCGCCGCCGATGCCGGCCATGTCGAGGATCTGAGAATGGAGCTTATGGAGACCGCCGCGGGTGCCACGGAAGAGCTCATGGAGAAGTTCTTTGAAACGATGGAACTGGAAGAGGCCGATATGGTCGCCGGTATCCGCGCCGGTATGAAGGACCGCAGCGTGATTCCCGTGTTCGCCAGTTCCGCCATGCAGAACATCGGCACCGAAGCCTTCCTGCAGGGTGTCATGGACTATGTCCCGGCTCCGGTCGAGATGGACGGCATTGACCCCGCGGCTCCGACCCAGGGCTTTGTCTTCAAGACCGTTTCCGACCAGTTCGGCAAGTACAGCTTCGTGAAGGTCATGAAGGGAAGCATCAATTCCGATATGTCCCTGCGCAACGTCCGCGCCTCCTCCACGGATAAGCTCGGCCGTCTGTACAGCATCTGCGGCAAGAAGACCACCGAAGTGAAAGACGCCTGCTGCGG
>CAMKEK010000225.1:0-2907 GCA_946411545.1 uncultured Clostridia bacterium | reverse complement strand
TTCGGTTTCAGGATCAGCGGCTTGTCCGTCCAGCGGCGCAGCTCGCGGATCATGGGCAGCAGCTCTTTTGGGCCGAGACTGCAGTTAAAGCCCATGGCATCCACACCGAGGCCGCTCAGGGTCAGCCCCATGGCCGAGACGGTCGTCCCGACAAAGGTCCGGCCGCCGGCCTCAAAGGTCATCGTGACCCAGACCGGCAGCGTCGAGTTCTCCTTGGCCGCGAGGACGGCGGCCTTGACCTCGTACAGGTCGCTCATGGTTTCGATCACGATGAGGTCCGCTCCCGCGTCCCGTCCGGCCTCCACGATCTCCCGGAAAATGTCATAGGCCTCTTCAAGCTTCAGGGTTCCCAGCGGCTCCAGGATCTGTCCCAGCGGCCCGATATCCAGCGCGACCCGGACTTCTTCCGTCCCCGCGGCCGCTCTGGCGCAGCGGACACCGCCCTCCACCAGTTCCCGTACGGAACGTCCGATCCGCGCGGTCTTGAGGCGGTTGACCCCGAAGGTGTTGGTATAGAGGACTTTGCTCCCCGCCTCCACATAACGCCGGTGGACCGCGGTCACTTTTTCCGGTTCCGTCACGTTCCAGAGCTCAGGGGCCTGGCCCATGGGCAGGCCCGCGGCCTGCAGCTGGGTACCCATGCCGCCGTCCAGGATGATCAGTTCAGTTGGCTCCACAATGGGTGCCCTCCTTTCGGAATCTGCAGGTTTCGAACAATGTGCAGCTCGCGCAGCCCCGGTGCCGGTGCGGCTGCGGCCGGTCCGACACACCGATCAGCGCGGTCACGGACTTCTGCGGCAGCATCAGGCCGCTCTCTGAGAGGCTCACGCCGATCCGCCGCGTGATATCCAGAAGTTCAAAAAAATCCCTCTGCTGGGAAAACGGAAAGTCGCCGTAGCCGGGGCTGAAGCGGTCGGTCAGGTGCTTCGGTTTGAACTGCCCGGCCAGATCCTCACAGAGATTGTCGCACACGTTCTCGATGGCCGCGCTGGCCGCGGCGTCCAGAATCACCGCGTCGCCCATGTTCCGGATCTGGCTTCGCCGGAGCAGAAGCTCCGCCTCGCTCCCCAGTGTCGCCGCCATCAGGATCACCCCGTCACAGTCCTTCAGCAGCTCGGGAATGTCCCTTCCCTGCGGCCGAAACAGCGTGCCGCCGAGGCTCCCGTCCGGCAGCAGTTCAAAATACCGCCAGACGGCATGAGGCCGGGCCGTGGTCAGGATCTGTTTTTCACAGCGGGCGATATCTTCTTCCAGCGCTTCCGGAATCCCGCTTCCGAGATAGCCCAGATATTGCAGGGTTTCCTTCCGGTTGATGCCGGTCAGTCTCGCTTCCATGTTCCGTCTCACCCCTCCGGCGCTCTCTGCGGCTTACACCGTTTCTCTTTCCGCGCACATGGCGCGAATCTGCCTGATTATAGCACGGAGATTCCTCTTCTTTCAACTGTTGGTGCAGGTTTTTCTTTCCCACTGTGTCCATAGGTTTATTTTGTACCTGGTTTTCTGTTTCTTGTCAAGATCCTTACCCCTTTGTCTTGCTTTTCCGGGCCTGTTGTGGTAGACTCTGTCCGCTATGAATGAACGAAAACGTACCATTATCATGTGGACCGCCCGGATTCTGCCGCTCGTCGGCTTTGTCGTACTGGGAGGCTTTTTTCTCCTCTCCGGGCAGAAGCTCTCTGTCGACGACATTTTGAATTATACGCCGTCCGAGCCGATTCTGGCGGTGCTCTTTCTCTGGCTGGCTTTTGCGCTGAAGAGTCTGTCTCTGGTCTTTCCCGTCGTCGCCCTCTTTGCGGTCAGCGGGCAGCTTTTCCCTCTCCCCATTGCCCTCGCGGTCAATACCGTCGGCATCGCCATCACGATGACCCTGCCGTATCTTCTGGGCCGGGCTTCGGAACTGGACTTCTCCGAGAAGCTGATCGCAAAATACCCGAAGCTCAAGGAAGTCCGGCAGCTTCGGGAGCAGAGCAGTTTCTTCCTCTCCTTTCTTGTCAGAGCCATTGGGGTTCTTGCCTGCGATGTGGTCAGCATGTACTTCGGCAGCACCAAGATGGACTATCTTCCCTATATCACCGGGGCGGTGCTGGGTTTCATGCCCGATCTCATCTGCGCCACCATCCTCGGCCAGCAGATTGAGGAATACAATTCTCCCGGCTTCTGGATCACCCTGGCCATCAACATCCTCTGCTGCATCGGCGGCTATCTCCTCTACCGCTGGTACAAGAAGAAAAAGGGCATCGGCTGAACCTGGCCCCGCATCTGGCATGTGCAATTATTAGAAAACTGGCCATTTTATTATGGTCAGTTTTCTGCTATCATAAGGCCAGAATTCAAGAAGGAAGTGATCTCTGTGGAACATAAAAAAATATTGACATTGACCCAATGCGCGCTGATCGCGGCGCTGGCCTACGTCGGCTTCCAGTTCCTGCGCATCGACATTCCGGTCGGGACCGAGCGCACTGCCATTCACCTCGGCAACACCTTTGTCGTCATCGGCGCCCTGCTGCTGGGCGGCTGGGGCGGCTTCGCCGGCGCCATGGGCCTTACCATGGCAGACCTCACCAGCGGCTATATCACCAGTGCGCCGAAAACCTTTCTCCTGAAGCTCGCCATCGGGCTGATCACCACGCTGGTCGCGCGCAAGTTCTTTCACATTGAGAAGGAACCCGGCATCAAGGCCCAGACCAGGATTGCCCTCTGCGCCTCCGCGGCTTCCCTCGGCTGCAACGTGGTCCTGGACCCGCTCTTCGGTTATTTCTATAAGGCCTACATCTTCGGCATTCCGCAGGATCTCTCGGCGGCCCTCTCGAAGATCGGCTCGGCCACCACGCTGGTCAACGCCGTCGCTTCTACCGTGATGGTCTTCCTGCTCTGGCCGGCACTCTACACCGCCCTCGCCAGATCCGG
>CAMKEK010000224.1:0-2909 GCA_946411545.1 uncultured Clostridia bacterium | reverse complement strand
CGATAAAACACGTGATAGGCGATCCGATTGGCGGGGGAAAAATTCTTCATAAAGATATGACCGGTGAAGTTCTCCGCCTGGCAGTGAAATCCCGCCGTGAGAGGGAGCCCCAGCTTGTGAGCAAGCCTAGCCGCGGCGGAGCCGAGCGCGAAGGGCATCATGACATGGACATGATCCACTCCGTTGAGCGCCGCTGTCAGGATGTTCCTGTCCGGATTCGCCAGCGCGACGCCGTTTTTGGCTACATACGCGTTCAAAGGTCCGAGATTCAGTGTGGGAACAACATAAAAGTCCTTCTGTCCCGCTCTCTCCGGGTCCGAGCATACGACACGCACATCGTACCCCTTTTCCCGCAGGGAGCGGATCAGATTCATGGCGGCGATGGTCGTACCGTTATTCTCTTTCCCCAGCACGTCACAGATTACGGCTATCGTCATAGTCAAACACTCATTTTCTGCTCATTTCATTTTTCCGTCCCGGAGCCATTTCCGGATCTCTTCGTTCAGCGGTCTCAACACACCCTTCGGGCTGATCTCATCCAGCAGTTCGATCATCAGCTGCACTTGCTCGTCGGTCAGCGCAGGGTTTCTTGAAACACTGCGAAGCTTGGCCTTTACGACCTGAAGGCGGATCTCCTCAAGCGAAGCGTGGTCTTCGATCATCAGGCGAACCTGCCCGCTCGCTTTTGCCGTCTGGATTAGATCCTTGTTCAGGAGCGTATAGGAAAGCCGCCCGTCTTTGTCGCTGTAAGCGTCGACAACGCGCTGATATTCCGCGCTGTCAATAACCGCCTCGATCTCCGGTTGAGCGGGAGCTTCTTCCGCCTCCTCCGGTTCAACAGCAAGCCCTTCGGGCATCTGTACTTTGCCGAGGTTTTTGTAAGGCAGCCCGGCAGTCAGCTTGATTGCCTCCGCAAACGCCTCCGGAGGATAATACTCCAAAGGCGTATTTGCAGTGGGGATCGCCTCGCCGGAAGTCTTGCTGATCGAGGCAAGCCCCGGTTGCCGGACATTGTTTCCCCAAATGGTAATCCCTGCGCCGCCGGATACCAGCTTTTGCCGATAAGCAACGGCGGAGATCGTTGTCAATTGGACCGTACTGGTTCTTATCATGCCTGATTCCTTCCTTCCCAAGAATCGAAGTCTTTCCAGAAAGCCAGAACAGCGGCCGTATAGCGTTCCGGATCTGTGAAATAACTCATGCCATGGTCCGCCCCGGGTACGATCAGCAGCCGTCGCGGCCCGCCGCAGGCGAGATAGTTTTCATAGGTCATCTCCACCGGAACAAAGTGGTCGCCTGTGCCGTGAATCAGCAGCACCGGGATTCTTGTGTTTTTCAGAGCCTCCGTCGTGGAGAAGTCGTTGGAGCCTACCTGGATCTTATGGCGCAGGATTTCGCTGGCAATCACGCCGCGCACGCCGTAAGCAATATGCAGATTGTTGTTGGCCACGTGCTTCCAGATGGCGTGCGGCGAGGTGTAGCCGCAGTCGGCGATGATTCCATGTACGTTCTCGGGCAGGCAAAGATCTGACGCCATCAGCACAGTCGCCGCACCCATGGAAACGCCTACGAGATAGATTGGGAGATCTGCGCCGACACTTCGGTTTACCCAGGATACCCAGTCGAGGCAGTCAAAGCGTTCTATCAGGCCGAAGCCCATGTACTCGCCGCCGCTGTTGTCATGGGCGCGCTGCTCGATATACAGGACGCTGCAGTCGTTCGCCGCCCAGGAGTCGGCCACGATACCGAAGGTCTGGGTCCAGGAGGCGCGCCAGCCATGGACGGCAATGATGATACGTTTTGCGTTGACCGCGGGGATCCAATGCCCGACCAGAAGGATCCCGTCATGACTGATGGTCTCTACGGTCGTGCTGGCCTTTTTCGAGAGCCTGTCCCCGGCTTCGATCCTCGCTTTGAAAAAGGCATCGTCCTCTATAAACCCAGCGACACGCTTCTCCGCCAGCTTCATCAGCTTCGGCTCCTCACGGTCTACCGCCATTTTCATCAGGTACTTTGTGGTTACAAAAGCAGAGATTGACGCCACAGCGGCTGAGCCTGCAAGGACACCGCCCCACTTTATGATTTTTCTTGAGGGGCTCGTCATGTTTTTTTCTCCTTCCCCGAATCATTCAGATAACAGTCGGCCATTTTTTGGATCCGCTCCATCCTGTTCTCCAGCTCGGCGCTCAGCACAGCGCATTCAAACAGCTCTCTTTCCAAATCCGCAACAGTTGGCAGATTCTTTTTATACCGGATCTTGTGCTCAAGGCTGGCCCAAAAGTCCATGGAGATCGTCCGAAACTGCACCTCGACCTTCATGATCTTCTTTTCGCTGCGCAGGAAGATCGGAACGCCGACGATCAGATGCAAACTTCTATACCCGTTCGGCTTTGGATTCTCAATATAATCCTTCCGCTGGATCAGGAGAATGTCGTCCTGCCGAGTCAAGGCATCCGCCAGCATGTAGATATCTGAGGTGTAGGAGCAGATGACCCGCACGCCCGCTACATCGTTGAGATTGGCTTCGATGCTCTCCACGGACAGCGGGTATCCTCTGCGCTGCAGCTTCTCAACAATGCTTTCCGGTGATTTCAGCCTCGTTTTGACGGTTTCGATCGGATTGCGGTCGTATTGCAGAGACATCTCCTCATTCAGAACATGGAACTTCTCGGAGACCTCCATCATGGCGCAGCGATAGTAGGCCATCAACTCCCGGTATGGGAGCGCGAACTGCTGGATCAGGCCCGCGATCTCCCGGTCGGCGAGCTTTGCTTCAAGAAACTGCTCCACCTGCGCGGAACTGAGCAATTCCATCATTTCTTGTTTCTCTGTTTTATCCAAACCAGCAATAAGACAAGAACTGCAACGCCTCCCACAGCCTGAAGGTAATTGGTATATCCGTTCATGGC
>CAMKEK010000223.1:0-2910 GCA_946411545.1 uncultured Clostridia bacterium | reverse complement strand
TATTCTCCGCCGGACAGCGGGATCTATCTGAGCGTCCTGCTGCGCCCTGCCCTGCAGGCGGTGGACGCCACAAGCATCACGGCCTGCGCCGCTGTGGCGGTGGCAGAGGCCATTGAGAGCCTCGCCCCGGTGAACGCCCAGATCAAGTGGGTCAACGACATCTATGTGGACGGAAGAAAGGTCTGCGGAATTCTGACGGAGGCCTCGCTGGACTGTGAGAGCGGACAGGTGAACTACCTGATCGTCGGCATCGGGATCAACACCCGGGTTCCGGCGTCGGACTTCCCGGAAGAACTGCGAAGCATCGCGGGCTCCGCGTTCGGAGAAAAGCCGATCCCGGAGCTGCGCTGCCGCCTGGCGGCCGGCGTGCTGAACCGGCTGATGCACTACTACGGAAGCCTCACGGACAAGGCCTGGTTTGACGAGTACAGGAGACGCTCGCTGGTCCTCGGAAAGGAGATCAACATCCTTGCCCCGGGAAAGGAGCCGGAACCCGCCGTTGCGCTGGATCTCGACCGGGACTTTGCCCTGGTGGTGCGGACAAAGAGCGGAGAGCTGCGCCGCCTGAATTCCGGAGAGGTCAGCGTGAGACAGCGGACAGAATAAAAACCCCATCCTTCGGGATGAGGAAAACGGAGATGAACAAAAAAACAGAGATCAGGAGCGATAAAAACATGCTGTACAAACAATTTCAGGATCTTCAGCTCTCGGCACTCGGCTTCGGCGCGATGCGCCTGCCCCTGCTCCCGGACGGATCGGGCACCATTGATCAGGCCGAGCTGGACCGGATGGTGGACGCGGCGATGGCGGCCGGGGTCAACTACTTTGACACCGCCCATCCCTATCACGACGGAAAATCCGAAGGCGCCATCGGCAGATCCCTTGCCAGATACCCCCGGGAGACCTGGCATCTGGCGGACAAGTTCCCCGGACATCAGAATGTCCACGGTGTGAAAGAACTGCAGCCGGCCGAGGTATTTGAAGAGCAGCTGCAGCGCTGCGGTGTCGAGTACTTTGACTTCTACCTGCTGCACAATGTCAACGAGCAGTCCATGGCGTATTACTGCAACCCCGAGAAGCACTGTCTGGACTACTTCCTGGAGCAGAAGGCGAAGGGAAGAATCCGGCATCTCGGCTTTTCCTGCCACGCCGGTCCGGAGGCCCTGCAGGAATTTGTGGATAGATGCGGGAAAGATCTGGAATTCTGCCAGATCCAGCTGAACTATGTGGACTGGAAGCTGCAGAACGCGGAAAAGAAGGTGGAGATTCTGCGCAAAGCGGGCCTCCCGATCTGGGTCATGGAGCCGGTCCGGGGCGGAAAGCTCGCCTCCTTCGCGGAAGAAACCGAAGCCGAGATGCACGCCCTGCGCCCGGATGAGAGCTGTGCGGCGTGGGCCTTCCGCTGGCTGCAGTCTGTCCCGAAACCGACGATGATCCTCAGCGGCATGTCAACCCTGCAGCAGATGGAGGAGAATATCAAAACATTTTCCGAGGAAAAGCCGCTGAATGCCGCGGAGCTGGCCGTGCTGGAGAAAATCTCCACAGACATGCGGGGAAAGATCCCCTGCACCGGCTGCCGCTACTGCTGCGCCGGCTGCCCGGTGGGCCTGAATATTCCGATGATCCTGAGCCTGGCCAACGAGCTGCAGGTATCCGGTTCCATGAACCTGATGATGCGCTATTCCGCGCTGGGGGACGGAAAACGTGCGGCCGACTGCATCGCCTGCGGCCAGTGCCGGGAGGCATGTCCCCAGAAGATCGACGTCCCTGCCGAGATGGCGAAGTTTGCCGAGGCGATCTCCACCCAGAAGACCTGGGAAGAGGTCTGCCGCGAACGGGCAGAGGCGGCGGCAAAAGCCTGACATCAAAACACCCGACCGCCCGATGAAAAACGCGCACTGGATTCAGAAAACTCATCTTTTCAGGGCCGATGAGTTCGTCTGCTCAGCCTGCGGAGCTTCCTTTTCAAAGCCTTTCCAATTCTGCCCGGCTTGTAAAGCGCAGATGAAGAAGACAAAATATGACCCGTCGTGGGTTGATGAGGCTGAGGGGCTTTCCGCTTTGTTGGACGACGATTGGTAATCAACATGGAAAACAGCTTCAGCACATTGGACATCCGAGAAATCCGGATCGACGACGGCATCCCTGAAACCGAATACTACGCAAGCCTTCCGGCCGTCAGACAAATAGTCCGGGAGCATGGGATTGCCCTTACAAAACCAGTCACGTTCTTTGTCGGAGAGAACGGAATCGGCAAATCGACTCTGATTGAGGCCATTGCGGTCGCGGCAGGCTTCAATCCTGAGGGCGGTACCCGTAACTATAGTTTTTCAACGGCTGATTCCCATTCATCGCTCCATGAACACGTTCATCTGGTAAGGGGAATTGATCGCCATTCAGACGGCTATTTCCTGCGGGCGGAAAGCTTCTATAATGCGGCCTCCTACCTGGATACGATGGACAGCAAGGTGCTTCGTTCCTACGGCGGTGAATCGCTGCATAAGCTTTCACACGGTGAGAGTTTTCTCGCTCTGGTCGAGAACCGCTTTTCTTCAGACGGTCTCTTCATCTTAGATGAGCCGGAAGCCGCGATATCACCCATGCGCATGCTTCGATTACTGGCGGATATTCACGATCTGGCAAAACGCGGAGCACAGTTTATCATCTCTACGCATTCTCCGATTCTTATTACGCTTCCCGGGGCAGATATTATCCGCTTTTCCGATGAAGGCCTTGAGCATGTAAACTATCAGGATACGGAGCACTTTCAGGTGACAAAAGACTTTCTGGCAAATCCGGACCGGATGCTGCGAATTCTTCTGCAGGAAGATTAAGAGTTTAAAAAGGCGTTTTATACCACAGGTTTCTTTGCATCAGGAACCGAGCGACAAAAAACAAGTAGAATTGAAT
>CAMKEK010000222.1:0-2916 GCA_946411545.1 uncultured Clostridia bacterium | reverse complement strand
GGGCGTTTGTTTTCTTTTTTATCGTTTTATCGAATCCGGTGCAGCCAGGTCAGCTGATCGCGGCCTTCCGCTTCCCCGCTCAGGATCATATGGATATCCGCAATCATCCCCGCCGTAGCGGAGCTCTGCTGGA
Source organism: uncultured Clostridia bacterium (assembly GCA_946411545.1). GTDB lineage: Bacteria > Bacillota > Clostridia > Oscillospirales > Oscillospiraceae > Limivicinus. The sequence goes on along the minus strand of CAMKEK010000222.1, from coordinate 2,783 downwards.
ACATGCTCTGCTCTGTGCACCAGACCTCTCCGTTCTGCACGGCTTTGAAGTCTTCAAATAAACTGCTCTTTTCAATCAGGTCCTGCATCTGCTCCAGATCCCCGGAAACCGTGCTGTTGTAGATCAGCACGTCGGCGTCCCGCGCCTGGGCATAGAACGATTCCATCTGAATGGTGACCGTCGAAAGCGCGTTGTCCTCTTCCGGAAGCTCCGTAAAAGGCGAGCGTCCGCCTGCCAGTTCAATCATCCTGGTGACATAGTCGCTGCTGCGCCGCACCACTGCGGCGCCGTTGGAGGTGATATGGAAGAACGCGGCGGTCTTTTCCGTCGGCGCTTCCGCTGCGGTCTGCTCAAGCACTTCTCTCTGCTGCTGAAAGAAGGCATCGGCTTCCGCCTGATGCCCGGTCAGGAGTCCGTAAAGCCGGATCCACTCCACTCTTCCGAGGGGTTCTGGTTCATAGCTGGAGTATTCGATGATCACCGGCAGGCCGAGAGCTTCCAGCTTCTCTTTGACCTCCGGTTTGTGAAGGATCATGGTGTTTTCGATCACCAGGTCGCAGTTCTCTTCCAGCAGGAGTTCGTAATCCGGCGCGTTATACTTCCCCGCATAGAGAAGGCTCCCCCTCTGCAAAGCCTCCCGCAGCTCAGGCAGATGCCAGGAGGCTTCCGCCGTGCCGGTAAAACGGATCCGGTCCAGTGCGCCGCAGCGCAGAAACAGGTCCGGAACGGAGGAACTGGCCGCGTAGACCCGCTCCACCGGCGTGCGGATGATCGTAAGGCCCTCCGCGTCCGCCGGAATCTCCGCTTCGCGATCCAGGAGCAGATATCGGTCCCTGTCCCCCAGGGTCAGAATCGCGGAGCCGTCCTCCCGGTAGTCCACCCGGAACTGCTCCGCGGCGCAGAGCCCAAGCTCCGAGGCAGAATCTGCCTCGGAGTTCTGGGGCTGAAGGCTGTCGGAGGAAAACATCAGCCGGTATTCGATCTCATGCGGTTCGCTCATGGCAACCGTGTCGGCGATCACCGCCATGCCCCGGTCGAAAAACTCGATGGGAATCTCAAAGGTGGATGTCTCTCTGTCCGGGAGCGGGAGATACTTTGTCTCGCCCAGGCGCATATAGTCATAGTTTTTGCTGCCCCAGACGAGGGTCACGGTGCAGACGCCGTTTTCCACATGCAGCGCCGCCGGTGAGGCAAGCTTTGCCTTCCCGCTGCCGCCGGTGAGGCTGACATCGACAAGATAATCTCCGTCGGCAAGCCCAAGGCTCTCCGCCGTGACAAAGAAGCCATCCCGGAAGGCCTCCGTCGGCAGAGAATCGGCCCGGAAAAGCAGTGTCCGGTCATACCAGAGTTCCTTGTTCCTGCTGTAGGCGGCGCAGGAGACGCCGGCATCCAGCGCTTCCACAGGAACGGTGAAGCAATATCTTCCCTCGCTGTCCTCTTGATAGCCGACCCATGCGCTCTCCTCGGCCGCCGCGGCTTCCGCCGCGGTCCCGGGGAAGACGTAGAGATAGCTCGTCCCGCTCATGGTGATGGTGGCAGTGAGTTCTCCCTCCGAAACATGAAGCACCGCTTCCACAATGCGGAACATGGAGGAACTGCAGTCCACCGCGACGGCGTAATCCCCGTCCTGAAGCATCTCCCCCGCTATGGGCACCATTCCGTCTTCCACCACGTCCTCCACCGCGGTCATCTGGGACGCATCCGCTACCTCCCGCGAAACGGCGGGCGCCTTCTCCGCCCCTGCCTGCGCGCAGAGTGCAAGCAGCAGAACGATGCTCAGGAGCAGAGAAGCATATTTTTTAAAAGCTCCCATCATCCAAGCTTCGCCATGGCCTCAGCGGTGTGCTGCACGAACATCTGCTGTACAACGCTGCTCTGCCCCAGGCCCTGCAGGACGCATTCCACCTCGTAACCGGCCGCTTCGAAAACGGACTTCCAGGAGTCTTCTTCCTCTCCGGCCATGTCGTTGTTGGCATGGTCACCGGCGACGATCATCATCGGGCGCAGCACGACACGCTCATAGCTGCCGGCCTGAACCAGCGCCAGGACATCCTCCAAAGAGGGCTCCGCTTCCACGGTGCCGATGAAATAGTTCTCATAACCGGCATCTTTCATGAGCTGCTGCATCTTGGCATAGATCTCGTTGGACTCGGCCTCGGTGCCATGACCCATGTAGACGATGGCGGTTTTTCCGTCGTTATAGGACGCGGTAACATCTGCCAGAACTGCGGCCGTCATGGAAAAGTCTTCCGCGCTGTTCACCAGCGGCTCGCCCACAGTGATGCTCTCGAAGGCGTCGGCGTATTCGGCCAGTTCATTCACCAGGTCGGTATACTCGTAGCCGTGCATCAGGTGTGTCGGCTGCACCACCAGGGTCTTCACACCGTTTTCGACCGCGCGGTCCAGCGCTTCGGAAACGTTGTCGATGACCTCACCGTCCCGGCTCTTCACGTGGTCGATGATGATCTGGCTGGTAAAGGCTCTGCGCACGCTCCAGTCGGGAAACGCTTTCTGCAATGCGCGCTCGATGCCCCCGATGGTCAGGCGGCGGCTGTCATTGAAGCTGGTGCCGAAGGAGACGACCAGCAGCTCCTTTTCCCCGATCTCGTCGGCATTCAGCGGGTCGTCCAGCGCGGCGTCACCGGTTTCATAGTTTTCCTCTTCTTCCGCCTCTTCGGCAAAAGCCGGGGCTTTGCTTCCGCCCCAGACAGCAAAGAACGTGAGCATCAGGCTCAGGGACAGGACAAGTGCGAACAGTTTTTTCATGGTTTCTCCTTTTCTTT
>CAMKEK010000221.1:0-2917 GCA_946411545.1 uncultured Clostridia bacterium | reverse complement strand
CGGACCCGGCGCGCCGGGAGATCCTGAACATGCTCAAGAGCGGAAGCATGACGGCCGGGGATATCGCCGGCCGCTTCGATATGACCGGTGCGACGGTGTCCTATCATCTGTCCCAGCTGAAAAAAGCCGGACTCATTTTTGAGAGCCGGGAGAAGAATTACATCTACTACAGTCTCAACGCCTCCGTTCTGGAGGAGGTACTGCTCTGGATCCAAAGTCTGAGAGGAGAGGAACATCATGAAGAATGAAAAGAGAACCCTGCTGCTGACAAGTCTGGTCTGCCTGATTCCGATGATCGTCGGCGCGCTGGTATATAAGCGGCTGCCGGAGAGCATGGCGACGCATTTCGGCCTGGACGGAACACCGAACGGCTGGTCCAGCCGCCCGGTTGCCGTGTTCGTCCTTCCGGGCATCCTCCTGGCGGTGAATCTCCTGATGCCCTTCCTGCTGCGGGCCGATCCCAAGCATGAGAATATGAGTTCTGCCCTGAAAACGGTGACGATCTGGGCCATTCCGCTGATCTCGCTGGTCTGCTCCGGCGCAACGCTTGGGCGCGGGCTGGGCTATGATGTGAGGATCGAGCAGATTCTCCCCATCCTGATGGGGGTGCTGTTCATGGTGATCGGCAACTATCTGCCCAAGACCAAGCAGAGCTACACCATGGGCATCAAGCTCCCCTGGACGCTGGCCAGCGAGGAAAACTGGAACCGCACGCACCGTCTGGCCGGGTTCCTTTGGGTGATCGCCGGGCTGTATTTCATCGTCATGAGCTTCATCGGCTGGAGCTTTCCGGCGTTCCTGATCCCGCTGTTTGTGATGATCCTGGTCCCCACGGTCTACTCGTACCTCCTGTACCGGAAGGGAATCTGAGGAAGAAAAAGAGAATAAAAACAGATGCAGCAGTTCCCGGGGAAAACCGGAGACTGCTGCGTGTATTATTATCTATAGGGAATACGCCATCTATAGGGAATACGCCGGAAAGGTGCTGCCGGAAGAAGATTCCTTACTCTCCCAGATTGAAGCATTCTTTTTTAAACAGGCTGAGCTCAAGTTGGTAAAGCTGCGATGCCTTTTCCACGGCGGCCCGAATCACCTCATCCAGCACGGCGGAGGGGCAGGCGGCATTCGCATTCAGAACAACGGCGATATCGGTGCAGGGCCGCGTGAAAGGACGGAAGACCTCAATCGGACGATCCACGCCGAGCAGATCCACTTTGCCGTAATCACCCTCCGGCTCCCAGCCCAGCAGCTTCATGTGAGGAATCTCATATCCCCCCGCGCGCAGCGCTTCCTGGACCCTGTGAGCGATGTCCGAAAGATACTCCGTACCGTCAAAGTCGTTGCAGCAGACCTGGGCGGCGTATTCCAGATAATACTCGGTCAGCCGGTCCATGGCGCTTTGCAGGTCTTCATCCTCGTAATTGATGTCAGGATGCCGCAGGGATGCCCTGCCCCGCATCAGGGCCAGAGAGAGCTCTTCAAGGCCCTGTCCCGTTGCGGCGCTGATCGTGAGGACTTCGGCCTGGGGATAGTGTTCGGCCAGCCAGCGTCGGTCCGCTTCCAGCTCTGTTTCCTCCAGAAGATCGCATTTGTTCAGCACGATCAGATCCGCTTCCATGAGCTGGGCATGCAGAATATAACCCATGTCACCGCTTTTCCCGGTTTTCAGGAGCGCCGCGTTTCTCGGTTCCACGAGCACCGTAAAGGGGCCAAGCTCAAATTCGTCTGGATATTCGCTGCTCAGGCCGTGATAGACATGCTCCAGCGCGCCCACACCAAAGCCGGGAATATCCGAGAGCACAAGATCGCAGCCGTCGTCAAAGTACGCGTTCAGCCGGTCGGTCAGCACATCGTGACAGAAGCAGATGCATTCGTCCGTAATCTGGGACGCGTTCACGCCGCTGAGTCTTGCAAGCCTGTCGTCGGCCAGCGTCACACCCTCGCCCAGATCGTTGGAGATCATGGCGGCCTTGCCATGGTGCGCGGTGTAGTAGCGGGTCAGGGCCATCATGGTCGTGGTCTTTCCGGAACCGAGAAAGCCGCTGAATACGACAAATTTTCTCATGATTCTGTCTCCTTTTCACTGATCCCCGCAATTAAGATTATGATAGACAAAGCTTTAAGATGCCAAAAGTATATCAGAATCATCCATAAAATACAATTGGGGAATCGATACGGTGTCTGAGCGGGCGCGCTGCATGCCTTGACACCACCCGCACCCTCGTATTCCCCAATTCCACTTTGCACTCTTCGCATTCCACATTAATTGAGCATTCCACTTTGTACTATCCGTACAGGATGATCGACAAGTCCATGTCCGGCACGGATGTCGCCGTGCTGCAGGCGATCCTGACCGCCCGCGGCTACTACACCGGACCCCTGGACGGCCTCTTCGGCGATGCCCTGGATGCAGCTGTCCGCAAGTTCCAGCTTGAGCATGATCTTGACCCCGACGGCGTTGTCGGCCCCTTAACCTGGCGAAAAATCTTATCTTTGGAGGACTGAAAAATGAAAGAATTCTGGAACGTGATCAAAGTGGCTCTCGCCGCCGTCGGTGCCTGGCTCGGCTACTTCCTGGGCGGAAGCGACGGCCTGCTCTACGCGCTGCTGGTCTTCGTGATCGTGGACTACCTCACCGGCGTCATGTGCGCCATCGAGGACCATAAGCTCAGCTCCGCCGTGGGCTTCCGCGGCCTTTGCCGGAAGGTGCTGACCTTTCTTCTGGTGGGCATTGCCCAGGTCCTGGATGTACACGTCCTGAACCAGCCCGGTGTCCTGCGTACCGCTGTCATCTTCTGGGCGATTGCGAATAACGGCCTCTCCATCCTGGAGAATGCTGCCCACCTCGGCCTGCCGGTTCCCGAACAGCTGAAAGCGGTGCTCGAGCAGCTGCATAATAGAGATAAGAAATCAGCTC
>CAMKEK010000220.1:0-2930 GCA_946411545.1 uncultured Clostridia bacterium | reverse complement strand
GGGACATATTCCGCCCGCCCGCTGTCGTGCAGATACGCATGCTCCGGGCCGATGCCGGGATAGTCCAGTCCGGCGGAGATGGAATAGACCGGTGCAATCTGCCCGTATTCATCCTGGCAGAAATAGGACTTCATCCCGTGGAAGATTCCGAGCCGGCCCGTGGCGATGGTGGCCGCCGTCTCGAAGGTATCCACCCCGCGGCCGGCCGCTTCACAGCCGATCAGCCGGACGGAGGGATCTTGGATAAAGTGATAAAAGCTGCCGATGGCATTGGAGCCGCCGCCCACGCAGGCCAGCACGGCGTCGGGAAGCCGCCCCTCCTTCTCCAGGACCTGTTCCCGGATCTCCCGGGAGATCACGGCCTGAAAGTCCCGCACAATTGTCGGGAAGGGATGCGGCCCCATGACGGAGCCCAGGCAGTAATGCGTGTCGCTGATCCGCGAGGTCCACTCTCTCATCGCCTCGGACACCGCATCCTTCAGGGTCGCGGTTCCCGTGGTGACGGGGATGACCTCTGCCCCCAGCAGCTTCATGCGATAGACGTTGAGGGCCTGGCGGCGGGTGTCTTCCTCCCCCATGAACACCACGCAGGACATCCCCATCAGCGCTGCTGCCGTCGCCGTCGCGACGCCGTGCTGTCCGGCCCCCGTCTCGGCGATCAGGCGGGTCTTGCCCATCTTCTTTGCCAGAAGCGCCTGCCCCAGGACGTTGTTGATCTTGTGGGCACCCGTGTGGTTCAGATCCTCGCGCTTCAGATAGATTTTCGCTCCGCCCAGATCCTCCGTCATTTTTGCCGCATAATAGAGTCTGGACGGACGTCCGGCATATTCGTTCAAAAGCGCTGTAAGTTCCCGGTTGAAGTCCGGATCCGCCTTGCAGCGGTCATAGACCGCTTCCAGCTCGATGACCGCGTTCATCAGCGTCTCGGGGATATACTGGCCCCCGTGTATGCCAAAGCGGCCTCTTGGATTTGTCATCTTCTGTCCTCCTCCCGAACGGCGGCAACAAAGGCCGCCATTTTCGTTCTGTCTTTCCGGGCATCCGTTTCGATCCCGGAGCTGACATCCACTCCATAAGGGTGCAGGTCCCTGATCGCTTCCCGCACATTTTCCGGATTCAGCCCTCCGGCAAGAAAATACCGTCTCTCCATATTTCTGAGAAGAGTCCAGTCGAAGACCGTACCGGTTCCCGCGCCTGCGTCCAGCAGGATTTCATCGGCCGTGCTGGCTGCCGCCTGGCTCAGATCCTCCTTCAAGCTGATCCTGAAGGCCTGGATCAAAGGGCCGTCCGTCAGCTCCCGCAGCCGCCGGATGTATTCCGCATCTTCGCTCCCGTGGAGCTGGGCCAGGTCGATCACGCCGCTGTTCAGGAGCTCTGCCACCGACTCCGGCGTCTCGTTTACAAACACGCCGACGGCCCGAATCTCCGGCCGGAGCATTTTTTTCAGCTCGCAGGCCTGTTCCGGCGGGACACAGCGGCTGCTCTTTTTCGCAAAGACAAAGCCGATATAATCCGGCCGCAGGAGATTTGCCTCTTCGATGTCGCAGGCCCGGGAGAGCCCGCAGAGTTTGATCTTCGTCATGTCTCTCCTTTCAGCTGCTTCAGCAGCTGCCTCTTATCCTTCGCCCGCATCAGGGCCTCGCCGATCAGCACGGCATCCGCGCCGATCTCCCGGAGCGCTGCCGCGTCCCCGGCCGTGCTCACCCCGCTCTCGGACACAAACAGAATGTCCTTCGGGATCAGGGCCCGCAGACGTCGGCTGTTTTCCGTATCCACGGAGAAGTCCTTCAGATTCCGGTTGTTGACCCCGATGATCCGCGCACCGGCGTCCAGCGCCATCCGGATTTCCCCTTCATCATGGGCCTCCACCAGAGCGGAAAGCCCCAGCTCTTCACAGATCCCGTGATACTCCTCCAGCTGCCCCTGCTCCAGAATCGAGCAGATCAGAAGAACCGCCGAAGCGCCCAGGAGCTTTGCCTCGTAGATCATGTACGGATCCACCGTGAAGTCCTTTCGCAGGCAGGGGATTGAAACCGCTCCGGCAATCTCCCGCAGGTATTTATCGCTTCCGAGGAACCACTTTGGCTCGGTCAGGACGGAGATGGCATCCGCCCCGGCAGCCTCGTATTCCCGGGCGATTTGCAGATACGGAAAGTCTTCGGCGATCAGGCCTTTCGAGGGAGACGCTTTCTTGCATTCGCAGATGAACGACAGCCCCGGCTTCCGGAGGGCCTTTTCCAACGCGAAGTCCCCCTTCGGCAGAGCCAATGCCCGGGCCCGGACCGTCTCCTCCGGCGTATGCCGTTTCGCCTCAAAAACCCGCTCCCGCGCATGATCCGCCAGCTGTTCAAGGATATTCACGCCTCTGCCTCCGGACGGTTGCTGACCTCAATAAACTTCTGCAGCGTTGCCAGCGCTTTGCCGGAGTCGATCAGCTCGGCGGCAAGCGTAATCCCGTCCTGCATCGTTTCCGCCTTTCCGGCGATGTACAGGGAAGCGCCCGCATTCAGCAGGACCGCATTCCGCTTATGGCCTTTGGCCCCGCGGAGAATATCCAGGGTAATCTCTGCATTCTCCGCCGGCGTTCCGCCCCTCAGTTCCTCCTTGGTGCAGCGTTCAAATCCGAAGTCCTCTGGCCGGATCACGAAACTGCGATACCAGCCGTCCCGAATCTCGCTGACGGTTGTCGGCGAACTCAGCGAGATTTCATCCAGCTTATCCTGTCCATAGACCACCATGCCCCGACGGATTCCCAGGTTAATGAGCACCTGGGTCAGAGGCGCTACCAGGTATTCGTCATAGACGCCGAGCAGCTGCATGGTCGGTCTCGCCGGGTTTGTCAGCGGCCCTAAAATGTTGAACACCGTACGGAAGCCCAGCTCTTTGCGGATCGGGCCGACATATTTCATGGATGTGTGATACTGCTGGGC
>CAMKEK010000219.1:0-2937 GCA_946411545.1 uncultured Clostridia bacterium | reverse complement strand
TCCTGACCGGCCGGGATATGCCCCGCGCTGGAGATGTCATAGCAGCCGGGGAAGGACTTGGTCATGGCACGCTTCTGAAGCAGAACCTGGATCCGGCCTTCGCGCCTGCGGACCAGCCAGAGATGGGAGGTCCTGTGAGGAAAGCCCTCCCGGTGTGCAACGGAACGCTCTACGGTTTGGCCGGTGGGCATTCCGTTTTCATCTACCACGTCAAGATATTCTTTCAATGCTTCGTTTCCTTCCGGAGGTGAGAATCACAGTGCATTTTGATAGGCCGCGAGGGTGCGCGCGTCGAAAAGCACCCACTTCACCGTGTCCAGTGCGTCCGGATGCTCGGCGACAAACTGCTTTGCCGTCGAAACGGCGATCTGGGCCGCGTCTTCCAGCGGAAAGTGATAGACGCCGGTGGAGATGGAGGGGAAGGCGATGCTCCGGCAGCCGTTTTCCACGGCCAGCTCCAGACAGGAGCGGTAACAGGAAGCAAGCAGCTCGCGCTCGCCGTGGCCGCCGCCGTGCCAGACGGGGCCGGGCGTGTGGATGACATACTTGCAGGGCAGACGGTAGGCCCCGGTGATCTTCGCTTCGCCGGTGCGGCAGCCGTGGAGCGTCCGGCATTCCGCCAGAAGCTCGGGTCCGGCCGCACGGTGAATGGCACCGTCGACGCCGCCTCCGCCCAGAAGGGAAGTGTTCGCGGCGTTGGCGATGGCGTCCACGCCGTGGTCTTTGGTGATGTCGCCCTGGACACAGACAAATTCGGTACTCATAAAAAAATACTCCTTTCGAGGCTCAGAATATAGGAGACCGGGTCATTCCGGGATCACCGCCGGCAGCGGCTCGCCGTAGAACAGCTCGGCGAAGCGGGCAAGACTCACGGTGTCGCGGGCTCCGGCGGTCTCAAAGCAGGAGTGCATGGCCAGCTGTGCCAGCCCGATGTCCGCCGTAGGGAGCGGGATCTGGCTCTCCGAGAGGCTCCCGAGAGTGGAACCGCCGGGAATATCCGAGCGGTTGGTATATTCCTGCCAGGGAATGTCATGCAGATTGCAGAGCTTCTTCAGCAGCGCCGCGGAAAACGCGTCGGTTGCGTAACGAAGAGAACCCTGGTGCTTGATGACGATGCCGCCGTTGAGACGGGGACGGTTGACCGGATCGGAGGCCTGGGCGGCGTTGGGATGCACGGCGTGGGCGTTGTCGGCGGAGACCATGAAGCTCCGGCTGACAAGGCGATGGTATTCTTCGGCGCTGAGGCCGAGGGAAAGGCAGATGCGCTCCAGCACGTCCCGCAGGAAACCGGAGTCCGCGCCCTGGCGGCTGCGGCTTCCGACCTCTTCGTTGTCGAAGACGCAGTGGACGGCAATGCTGTCCTGGGGCTGCGCCTGCAAAAAGCCCAGGAAGGAACCGTAGCAGCACTGGAGATCGTCCAGCCGGGCGGCAGAGAGAAATTCTTTCTCCGGGCCCCAGAGACGCGGAGCTTCCCGGACACAGAGGTACAGATCCGCACCCAGAATGCGCTCCGGCACGGTGGCCAGCCGGGAAGCCAGCTGCGTCCAGAACACACCGGCATCGCCGGCTTCACAGACAAGCGGGAGCAGATCGGTCTGGGGGTTCAGGGGCTTCTTCTCATTCTCGTGCCGGGTCAGATGCGGGGCGAGGGAGGGGATGATCAGAAGATCCTCTTCCGGCCAGACCAGGCGGAGGCTCAGGTGATCGCCTTCATCCAGCAGCACGCGCCCGGCAAAGGAGAGCGGACGGTCCATCCAGCTGCTGTCCACCGGGCCGCCGTAGCGTTCCACGTTCAGCCGCAGAAGACCTTCGTTCAGCATCCCGGGACCGGGCTTGATCTTATACGAAGGGGAATCGCTGTGGGAGGCGATCAGGTGAAAGCTCCGGACCTCTCCTTCCGGAAGACGGAAAGAGAGCACGGCGGAGCCGTTGCGTTCGACATAGTATTTCCCGCCGGGGACAAGGGCCCAGCGGTCTTCCTCATGGAGCTCGGTAAAACCGGCGTGGTCCAGTTCCCGCTTCAGATTGGAAACCGCATGGAAGGCGGTGGGGCTGTTTGCCAGAAAGTGCAGAAGTTTTTCGTTGACTTGATTCATATTTCCCTCGGATCTGCCGGCGGACAGAGCCGTCGGCATTCTGTGATTCATGTCATATTGGCGGCGAAGTCGGCAGCCCATTCGCTGTCATAGACGTAGCGCTTGGGCTCCATGCTGATGCGGCCGGAGAACTCATGCCGCAGGAGCTGGTAATAGGCCTCGTCCAGAGGAATCAGCTGGTTCTTCCCGCCGCGCCCGTGGAAGGTGATGACCTCATCCCCGGTTTCGGTGCTCCCGGCATAGAAGGGCTCTCTGCTCAGAACAAAGCCGGGATCCTGACTCTGGAACTGTGATTTCGCAATGAACTTATAGATCTCCAGAATGCGGTCGTCCCGGCCCATGACAAAGGCCATGAGCTTTTCCCGGAGTTCGTGGATATCATGGACAATCCGTACACGCAGGCCCATGTGGGCGCTGGACATGTTCAGCGCCCGGACATAGTCCGGAATCTGGTCGGCTTCATGCACGACCTGGATCCAGACATTGTTGTCCGGATCGTAGAATGAGAGATCGTATTCCAGGCGGTCTTTCCGGCCGCAGTGCGGGCAGCGGTACTTGAACAGTTCGCCGGAGATCGTCCGGTTCACGGCATCGGGCAGCTGATCGTCGATGCTTCGGTATACCATCACGTCGATCCCCTCGACACATTGGGGACAAAGGAGATGAATCCTTTCGGGTGCAGCCATGTTTCCACGCTCCTCTCGCGGTCAAACTCATCGGGAAGAAATGATCCGGGTCCTGCGGTTTCGGGCGGGGTCTGCTATCCGTATTTTATCAAACGGAGAAAGAGAATGCAAGAAAAGGCACCAGATTCTTGAACAGATATGGCATCAAATTTTCC
>CAMKEK010000218.1:0-2948 GCA_946411545.1 uncultured Clostridia bacterium | reverse complement strand
CCGCCTGCGGCGGCAGCATCCGCGTTGGAAATAACAGGCCGCAGGGCTCCGTTTTTATCGTGAGCTTTCCCCGGCCCACATCGGAGGAAACTGGTATATGAACCACATTGTGCAAATCCAAAACAAACTGATCTCGAACGATCTCGGCGCCATTTTGCTGACCGACGAAAAGAACCAGCGCTATGCCGCGGGTTTTCCCTTTACGGACGGCTTTGTCCTGGTCTCCCGGGAAAAAGCCTGGCTGATTACCGATTCGCGCTATATTGAGGCGGCCCAAGCGATGGCAGGCGGATGTGCCGAGGTGCTGCTTTATGACAACGCGCATCCCAAGATGCGCCTGCTCCGCCAGATTCTCGACCGCGAGGAGCTTTCCTCCCTCGCGGCAGAAGACCGGAAACTCAGCCATGCCGAGTATATGAATCTTGAGCGTCTGCTCGGAATGAATCTGCAGCCGGCCGGCGCACTGATGGAAGAGCTGCGGGCCTCCAAGGACGAAGAGGAGCTGCGCAGCATGATCGCCGCTCAGCGGATCAGCGAAAAAGCCCTGGAAGACACGCTGCAGGTCATCCGTCCCGGCATGACCGAGAAGGAAGTCGCCGCCGAACTGGTCTATCGGATGCTCCGATACGGCAGTGAGGGCAATTCCTTCGACCCCATCGTCGTTACCGGCCGGAACACCAGCAAGCCCCACGGCGTGCCCGGGGACACCGTTCTTCAGCCGGGCGACTTCATCACCATGGACTTCGGCAGTCTGCGGGACGGGTACTGCAGCGACATGACCCGCACCGTCGCGCTCTGCGAAGCATCGGACGAGATGAAGCAGGTTTACGACCTTGTCCTGAAGGCGCAGCTGGCGGGCATCGCCGCCGGCAAAGCCGGAATCCCCGGCTGTGAAATCGACCGTGCGGCCAGAACGGTCATTACGGAAGCCGGATACGGGGAGTACTTCGGTCACGGTTTCGGCCACTGCCTCGGTCTGAATATCCATGAGCCCCCCTTTGCCAATCCGCGCGGTCAGGCCGTTATGCCCGAGAACAGTGTGTGCAGTGCGGAGCCGGGCATCTACATTCCCGGCCGCTTCGGCGTCCGGATTGAGGACGTCATGATCCTTCGCGCCGAGGGCAGCGAGGTCATTACCCGCGCGCCGAAGACGGAGCTGCTCATTGTCGGCCGCTGAGGCCTTCCGGCCGGATATCGGCCCCGCGTGCAAAGGAATTGTTAAAATTCTTGAAGTTCATATTAATTTCACATTATTTTGATGGAAATTACTATAATACTTCCTTGAGCAGCAAAACGATTTTTCACAGTCATGATACAAAAGCTGGGTATATTCGGGTATGCTCAGCTTTTTCTTTATGCTCTTTCCTCTTGCAAGACTATATTCCGCAGGTGATTGCTTATGCAGCTTTGTCATGCCGGTATTGACATCGGCTCCACCACTGTCAAGCTCGTGCTCCTGAATGAAGCCGGAGAGCGCGTGTTTGAAGAATACAGGCGCCATTGCGCTCATACCCGTGAGACCCTCGCCGACCTGCTCACGGAGGCCCGTGAGCGGGTCGGCTGCTGCATGCTCCTTGCCGGGATCACCGGTTCCGGTGCCCTGGGTCTTTCCCGTGCGCTCACAATTCCGTTTGTCCAGGAGGTTGTCGCGGTGGCCAAGGCGCTGCGCACACGCTTCCCGGCGACGGATGTCGCCATTGAACTCGGCGGTGAGGATGCCAAGATCATCTATTTTTCCGGTTCACCGGAAGAGCGCATGAACGGTGTCTGCGCCGGGGGCACCGGTTCTTTCATTGACCAGATGGCTTCGCTGCTCCAGACCGATGCCGAGGGGCTCAACCGTGCCGCCGAACAGGCGTCCCAGATTTATCCCATTGCCGCGCGCTGCGGCGTCTTTGCCAAAACCGACATCCAGCCTCTGATCAACGAAGGCGCCGCGACCGCCGATCTCGCCGCCTCTATTTTCCAGGCGGTGGTCAACCAGACCATCTCCGGTCTCGCCTGCGGCCGGCCGATCCGCGGCAATGTCGCGTTCCTCGGCGGTCCGCTGCACTTTCTTCCGGAACTCAGGAAAGCCTTCATTCGCACCCTGCGTCTGACACCGGAGCAGGTGATCGATCCGCCGGATTCGCACCTCTTTGCCGCACAGGGTGCCGCTCTGGAACTCCGTGCCGGGACGGTCCCCGGAGCGGAGGATCTTGAACCGGTGGAGATCGGCATTCTGATCGACCGCCTGCGCAGCGGAGTTCAGACCGCTTTCGAGCTTAAGCGGCTTCCGCCGCTCTTTTCCTCCCCCGCCGGCTACGGCGAATTCTGCGCACGGCATGCACAGGCCGTCGTACCGAAGGGAGATCTCCGAAAGGCTCACGGGGACTGTTTCCTCGGAATCGACGCCGGTTCCACCACCACCAAGCTCGCCCTCATCGGCAAGGACGGCGAACTGCTCTTCTCCTTCTACTCGAACAACCGGGGTGACCCTGTGCGCACGGCCGTGCGTGCCATGAGCGAACTCTTTTCAGAGCTTCCGGAGGACGCGCATATCGTGCGCTCCTGCTCCACCGGTTACGGGGAGCAGCTTCTCAAAACCGCCTTTAATCTTGATGAGGGCGAGGTCGAGACCATCGCACACTGCACCGCCGCCGCATTCTTCGACCCGAAGGTGGACTGTGTGCTGGACATCGGCGGCCAGGATATGAAGTGCATCCGGCTCCGCCATGGTTCCGTCGACAACGTACTGCTCAACGAGGCCTGCAGTTCCGGCTGCGGATCCTTTCTGGAAAACTTTGCCAATTCCCTCGGCTATACGGCGGAAGGCTTCGCACAGGAAGCCCTCTTTGCCGAAAACCCCGTGGACCTCGGCACCCGCTGCACCGTCTTCATGAACTCCAACGTGAAGCAGGCGCAGAAGGAAGGCGCCTCCGTCCGGGACATCTCGGCGGGGCTGGCGT
>CAMKEK010000217.1:0-2958 GCA_946411545.1 uncultured Clostridia bacterium | reverse complement strand
CTGAGCGCTTTCCGGGCGGCGGTGACAGAGATTGTGCCGCTTTTGATCTTCAGGTCATCCTTGCCGACGATTCCGTGACCGGCGGGGGAGTTGATCGTGAGGGCGCCGGTTCCCTTGATGGTGAGGTCATCCTTGGAGAAAATGACGGCGTCAATGTTATTTTCATCGGTCTGCACAAAGCTTCCTCCGTTGCCGAGCGTGCTGGCCGTGCTGTCCTTCAGGCTGATCACGACTTTGTCCGCGGAACGGACATAGATGGCGGCGGAACCGGAACTCGTGATGCTGACACCGTCCAGAATCAGACGGACGCGGTTTTCCTTGGCGGTGTCCACACAGATCTGTCCGTCAGACAGAGAGCCGGTGAGGGTATAGCTGCCCGCGTCAACGATGGTGACGGTGCTGCCGGAGAAGATGACGCTGCTGCAGGAACTGCTGCTCTGCGCGTCGCTGAGCAGGATGCTGTATTCGGGAAGATCTTCTTCCTCCGTCTCGGCCGGGCTGGTTTCGGCCTGCGCTTCCGGGCCGACCATCGTCAGCATAAGGGACAGAAAGAGCATAAGCGTCAACAGGAAGGGGAGACCGCGAAGAAAGACCGGCCCGCTGGCTTTGTTTCTGGTTTTCATTGTGAGTGATCCTCCTTTCACAGTTCGCTGCCTTCGCAGCGGGCAGCGAGATTGATTTCAAGATTTCCGTTCCGGCAGCGCAGCTCGTCGATCATGGCTTTTTCGGTACCGGGCTGCAGCATGCGCAGCTCGTAGCTTAAACGGTTCAGAGAGCCGAGATTGGTGGTCTTGACCCGGACCAGTCTGGCGCCGGACGTGTAACGGTTGAAAATATCATCGAATAAGCCCGCGTATTCCAGATCTTCGGGAATGGTGATCTGCAGGGTTTTCATGGCTTCTTCCTCATCGTTCTGCGGAAAGATGAAACGGGTGAAGATTGCGTAGATCCCACAGAGGATTACCGTGAAGAGGGCGGCAAGAAGCGGAAAGCCCATACCGCAGGCGAGGCCGATTGCCATGGAGATGAAGACCGAGACGATTTCCTTTCCCGTGCCGGGAGCGGAACGGAAGCGTACCAGGGAAAAGGTTCCGGCCACGGCGACGCCCGCACCGATGCTGCCGCTGACCATCAGGATCACAACGGAGACAACCGCGGGGAGAAGGGAGAGCGTTAACGCAAAGCTGCGGCTGCAGTGCTCAACGGAACGGTAAAGCAGGGCATAGACAAGACCGAGGATCAGCGCTGCGGTGATGATTGCAAGAAAGACCGGCAGTGTGACCGAAGAACTGCCGCTGTAGAGGGCGGTAAAAATGGTATCAAGCACAGGAAACACCTCTCATTTTATAATTGTTCAGCATGGCGGTATAAGCCGAGCCATATTTGGAAAAACTGGTTTTACGGATCTCCGCCTCATTGAGCAGAGAGACCAGCCACATCGGAATCGCGGAAGCGGTTTTGATCTCCAGCAGGGACTCGCCGGCGCCGAGAATGCTGTGGCCGCAGGGGAGGGAGGAGAGACTGCAGTCTTCCGTCTGCCAGAGAATGTTGCGGTCAAAGGTAAGACGGAGTTCCGGGTCACGCCGGTCGAACCAGGCGTTCCGGTCATAGCTGATGTGCGCGGCCGGAATCAGATCCCGGTAGCTGTGACAGAACCAGTCGATCTCGCGACCGATCTGGGAGTCCGACGGCATCGGAATCTCTCCATGCATATAGGCTTCGGCCAGATCCAGCGGGAGAGAGATCCTGCGTTTATATACCACGCCGTCATACTTCTTTTTCAGCTCCAGAAAGACGGAATCGTTCCCGCAGGCCGGACCGTAGCTGCGCATCCGGATCTTTTCCTTGTAGACAGGCCGCTCCAGAGAACGACGAACCAGAAGATAATCGGGGGTGTCGTAATAGACGTTGCAGATCGTGCTCTCCCCGTGCTCATCCGGGCGCATCCTGCCCTGAATCGCGCTTTCCAGGAAGCGGCGCTGCTGCGTATTCAAAAGAAACTTCATTTCGTGACGTTCAAAAATTGCACCGGACATGATGTTGTCACCTCTTTGTTCTTGATGAGCAGAGTATAACAGCGAAGACTTAGACGAAACTTAGAAAGAATTTGAATAAATTGAAAACAGGCGCAGACGGCAAAAGCAGGCAGAATGAAGGTTCATCCTGCCTGCCGATGCCGTGAAAAACTCCTGCACTTTCCTTGCGGCGGGTGTGCGTCCGCAAAACATCATAATAGCAGAAAACCTGTCCGTTTTCGGGACAGGTTTTCTGCTTGCTCAAAGAACAGCAATGTCGTATTTTCTCATTTGGGCAGGAGCCTACAGAAATTCCTTTCTGCAGCGATGCCAGGCGGCAACGGGATCCTCTGCCGCGGTGATGGGCCGGCCCACGACGATGAAGTCGCTGCCAAAGTCTCTGGCCTGTGCCGGCGTGGTGACGCGCTTCTGGTCTCCCTTGTCGCCGTCTGCAAACCGCACCCCCGGTGTTACGGTGAGGAAGCCCTCGCCGCAGGCCTGGTGCACTTTCCCCGCCTCAAGCGGGGAGCAGACCACGCCGTCGAGGCCGGCGGCCGCGGCGTTCTGGGCATAGGCGATCACGACCTCGTCGATGGGCCGCGGGATGAGAAGCTCCTTCTCCATGCTCTGCTGGTCCGTGCTGGTCAGCTGCGTCACCGCGATAAGAAGCGGTCTTGTCCCGTCCGGCCTGGTCAGGCCCTCGAGCGCGGCCTCCATCATGGCCCTGGTGCCCGCCGCGTGCAGGTTCACAATGTCCGCGCCAAGGCCGGAGAGCACGCGCATGGCCTTTTTTACGGTGTTTGGAATGTCATGCAGCTTCAGATCGAGAAACACCCGGTGCCCGCGCGCCTTGAGCTGACGGACGATGTCCGGTCCCGCGGCGTAGTACAGCTCCATTCCGATCTTGACGAAGGGCCGCTCGTCTCCGAACTTCCCGAGAAAC
>CAMKEK010000216.1:0-2966 GCA_946411545.1 uncultured Clostridia bacterium | reverse complement strand
GCCCGGAAGCGGTCCAGAATCCGCGCGATCAGGCCGGTCCGCCCGAAGGGTGTCATCAGGTAATAGCCGTCCACAGAGTCCGCGATCTGACGGGCGAATTCCGCGGAGATCTCCACGGCCAGCTCTTCTCCCCTGGCCCGATCCGCGCTTTCATAGCGTGCGATGATCTCCGGTGCCACCGTGATGCCCGAGATTTCGCTGTTCATGAACAGGGCGTTGCGCTGGCTGACGACCGGCATGATCCCGCCGAGAAGTTTTCCCTTCAGGGTCTCGCGGGCAAGCTTCAGATTCTCCACCGCCTGAGGGCTCAGAACCGGCTGGGTCAGGAAGGCGTCCGCACCGTTCTCCTCCTTTGCCCGGGCGATATCCAGCTGGATGCGGAAATTCCTTGCGTTGACGTTCAGGGCCGCGAAGATATGAAACGGCGTCGGCAGCACGGCTTCGTTCAGGCCTTTGATGTACCGGATCAGCCGGCGGGAGTTGAAGTTATAGACGCTCTTGACCTCGTCACGGCTGGCGTTCGGGATCGGGTCTCCGGTGACCACCAGGACGTTTCCGATGCCCTCGGCACAGAGGCCCAGGAGCAGCGCCTGGGTGGCGTTCAGGTTCCGGTCACGGCAGGTCATGTGCGGCAGGGCGCTCATGCCGAGTTCCCGGTGCAGCTTGCAGGCCATCAGGCTTGAATCCACCCGCACCCGTGCCACGGGGCAGTCGGCGATGGTGATGATGTCGACATCCTTCGCCCGCAGCTCCCGTGCGCCGGTCATAAACTTGCTCAGATCCGCCCCCTCCGGCGGGTCCAGCTCCACCGCGATGGCCTTGCGGTCCGGATCGCACAGCACGTCCCAGAAGGGGTTCGGCCTCGTCTGGGGGATTTTTTCCCGCTGCAGCGGATATTCCATCCGGATATGGGCCGGAGCTTCCAGGGCTCTGGCCGTGGCGGCGATATAGGCCGGCGTCGTGCCGCAGCAGCCGCCGAGAATCCACGCGCCCTCGTCCCGCAGCACCGCCATCTGGGCGGCGAAATATCCGGGGTCGCCGTCATAGCAGCTCCGGTTGCCGCGGACCGTGGGATAGCTTGCGTTCGGCATGACGGAAATCGGGATGGTCAGCGGGCCGATCTTCCTCAGGAGGTCCACCATGTGCCGCGCCGTGGTCATGCAGTTCATTCCCACTGCGTCCACATTGGGATCCTCCTCCGCGGCCTTGCAGAGGTCCCGGATCATCCGGCCGGCTGTCGTGAAGCCGTCCGGCTGGACGTTGAAGGAGAGAATGATGAAGGCCTCCGGGGCCCGTGCCTTGATATAGGCCGCGGTCTCGTGCAGGCAGAGGTCACTGCTGTGGGTCTCGATGAGGAAGTTCTGCATGCCGAGCTCCAGGAAGCAGTCCACCACAAAGCGGTATTCCGCCTCCAGATCCCGGTCGTCCTGTTCCTCGATCGGGCCGATGGTGGAGAAGAGAAAGGTCTCTTCCCTCGCCGCGCTGCGCGCTATTTCGCAGGCGGCCCGGATCAGGGCTCTGCAGTCCGCCTCCGGCATGCGGAGACGGTTGATGCCGTAGGTGTTCGTCTTCAGCGCCCGGCAGCCCGCCTCCAGATAGGCCCGGTGGATCGCTTCGACCTCCTGCGGGTTGCTCAGATTCGCCCACTCGCAGGCGTCCCCGGCGGTGTTGTTCCGCTCGGCGTAATAGGTGCTCATCCCTCCGTCAAAAAGCAGGGTATGTTCTTTCAGATAAGACCTGATGTCCATGTCGTCTCTCCCGTCTCAGCCCAGCACCATGCGGGCGATATCCGCGCTCTGCTTGGCGTCCTTGGCGTAATAATCCGCTCCGATTTCCGCCGCATAGTCCGGGGTCAGCACCGCGCCGCCCACCATGATTTTGCAGTTGTGGCCGCTCTTTCGGATTGCGGCGATGGTGTCCGCCATGCTGGCCACCGTGGTCGTCATGAGCGCGGAAAGGCCCACCAGCTTTACATTCTCCCGGATCACCGTCTCCACGATGGTTTCCGCCGGGACATCCCGCCCCAGGTCGATCACGGTATAGCCGTAGTTTTCCAGAACCACCCGGACGATGTTCTTCCCGATGTCGTGGATGTCGCCGAAGACCGTGGCCAGGACGATTTTCCCCTTCGACACGGAATCCGCTCCGGACTTTGCAATGCGCTCCTTGATTACATCAAAGCCGCCGCAGGCGGCGTTTGCCGCGTTGATGAGCTGCGGCAGGAAGATTTCCTGCTTCTCATAGAGCTCTCCCACCCGGTCCAGCGCCGGGATCAGGAGCTTATTAATCACGTCCATCTCCGACCGGCTCTCCAGCTCCCGCCGGGTGATGGCGGCGGTCTCCGATTTCAGGCCTCGCAGGATACAGTCGGCCAGACTCATGTCCTTCCCCGGCGCGGGCGTCGTCTTCTTCGGCTCGCTCTCCGCCGCCGCAAAGCGCCGGATATAGGCCTCGCTGTCCCTGTCCTCGCCGGAAAGCACCCGGAAAGACGCCACCGCGTCCATCACCGCGGTCTGGTTCGGATTGAGGATGGGCAGGTCGAGCCCCGCATAGAGCGCCTGGGTCAGGAAGCTCACGGTGATGTTCTCCCGTGCCGGGAGGCCGAAGGAGATGTTGCTCACGCCCAGCACCGTGTGCAGGCCGAGTTCTTCACGCACCGCGTGAAGTGCCTTCAGCGTCTCGGCTGCCTGCTCCTGCTGGGCCGAGACCGTAAGGGTGAGGCAGTCGATGAGCACATCTTCCTTCGGGATGCCCGCGGCCAGCGCCGCGGCCAGAATCCGCTTCGCGATGGCAACGCGCTCCTGCCAGGTCTGGGGGATTCCGTTTTCATCCATGCAGAGGCCCACCACGGCCGCCCCGTACTTCTTACAGATCGGGAGGATGGAGCGCAGCACCTCCGCTTTGCCGTTCACGGAGTTCACAATGGCCTTGCCGTTCACGGCACGCAGCCCCGCTTCAATCGCCGC
>CAMKEK010000215.1:0-2973 GCA_946411545.1 uncultured Clostridia bacterium | reverse complement strand
GACGGTCTGGAGAGCGGCGAGTCGGTTGAAGTCACGGTCACAGGCTATATGCTTCGCACCGAGAACGAGACCCTCTACACCATCGAATATGTCGTCGGGAACAAGCTGTACGGTCATCGCAGTCTGCACGTCGAGGATCTGCTGTTCGAGACGCCGATCAATCTGGTCGGAATAGACGGTGTGACCAGCGCCACCTTCGTCTCCTTCGGAAACTCCAATCTGGCGTAATTTCAGACAAAAAAAGATTTGACTTTTTCCGAAAAACGTCTTATAATCCCCCGCAGTGTGTGGCGAAAGCGTAAATCCGACTCGGCCGCACACTTTTTAATTTCATAACCGGAAACGATACAAGCACTGTGCTGATACGATACAACAATCTGCACCGTGCTTGTTTTGCTTTCCTGAGGAGGACATATGGAACAAAAATCCAACGCATTTCTCGAAAACGAAAAGCTGTCCGTGCTGATGCGGAAGTATTCGCTCCCCTGCATCATTTCTCTGGTTGTGGCAGCCCTGTATAACATCGTTGACCAGATCTTCATCGCCAACGCCGACTATCTCGGCTCCTACGGCAACGCAGCCAACACGGTGGTCTTCCCGCTGACCGTGGTCGCGCTGGCGATCGCGGTCATGATCGGCGACGGCGCCTGCGCCTTCGTCTCCATCTCGCTGGGCGCCGATCGAAAGGAAGACGCTCACCGCAGCATCGGAAACGCCATCCAGCTCTGCCTGGGAAGCAGTCTGATCCTGACAGCTCTGTATCTTCTGGCCATGGAGCCGATCCTCACGTTCTTCGGCGGCAGAGTCAACGCGGAAACCTATGCCTGCGCGAAGGAGTACTTCTTCTGGATCGCGCTGGGCGTCCCCTTCTATATGTTCGGGCAGGCGATGAACCCGATCATCCGCTCTGACGGCAGCCCCCGTTTCGCCATGGTTTCGACGGTCGCGGGAGCTGTAACGAACATCATCCTTGACCCGGTCTTCATCTTTCCGCTGAAGATGGGCATGATGGGCGCCGCCGTTGCCACCGTGGCCGGACAGATTCTCACGGCGGGACTCGCGGTCTGGTATCTCTTTCACATGAAGGCCGTGAAACTGGAAAAGCGCAGCTTTGTCCTGAAAGGCAGGCTGATCCGCCGTTTCCTGCTGCTCGGCATCACAAGCTTTCTCAGTCAGATCTCCCTGGTCATCTCCATGGCGGCGGTACAGAACATGGTCACCAGGTACGGCGCCCTGGATTCCGTATTCGGTCAGGCGGAGTATGCGCAGATCCCCCTGGCGGTGCTGGGAATCGTGATGAAGTTCTTTCAAGTCGCCATCTCCATCTCGGTCGGCCTTGCGGCGGGCTGTATCCCCGTGGTGGGCTACAACATCGGAGCCGGAAGAAAAGATCGGGCCAAGCGGCTGTTTACCATGCTGCTGGGCTGGGAAGCCGCTGTCGGCCTGATTGCTCTGTTGATCGTGGAGCTGATGCCACGGCAGCTGATCGCCATTTTCGGTGCCGGCAACGAAAGTGCCTATTATACGGCCTTCGCTGTCCGCTGCTTCCGCATCTATCTCTGCATGATGGTGCCGGCCATGGTCAACAAGGGCACGTTTATCTATCTTCAGGCTCTGGGGAAGGCAGGCCCCTCCATGCTTCTGTCCATGGTACGAGAGATTATCTTCGGCGTCTTTCTTCCGATCCTGCTGCCGCGTTTCTTCGGACTGGACGGCGTGCTCTATTCCTTCCCGACGGCAGACATTCTGACCTTCCTTCTGACGCTTGTTGTAATCCTGAAAGTTTACCGTGAACTCAGTACCGAAAACGGCTTTGATCCTTTGATGGCACCTGCGAAAGCATAGAAGGGCATCTAAATCAGAAACTGCACTGCCTCCATAAGCAATATCTCCCCGCCGGAGGCGGGGAGATATTGCTTATGGAATATTATTCTCAGGGATGATCAGCTCTCCAGCGCATCGGCCAGCTTGCCCATCATGTGGACGGAGCCGTAGAGCCAGATGACCGCCTGCTGTCCGGCGTTGTCCTGCTGCGCATCGAGGGTTTCGTTGTCCTTCATCATGTCTTCGATGCTGGAGACAGCCGCGCTGTCCTGGCTGAGCAGTTTTGCGAGTGCCGCGGTCATCTTGCAAAGCCAGCGTGCACCGTTTGCCAGCTGGTCGTCCGCGGTAACTGTGGCTTCTTCATCCTCGGCAAACTGCGTCAGACCGGCTTCTACCTGCTGAATCATTTCTTCCGAGGTGCAGTGCTCTTCGGTCAGGAGGGCCATCACTCTCACAGACTGATAAAGTGCATTTACAGCCTGGCCTTTGCCACTGGTCATTTGTTCATTCTGCGCGCTGAAGGTATCAACAATCTGCTCAATATAAGCTTCGTACTTATCCTCGCGGTCCATCTGGTTGGCAAGCAGAAGCAGAGCCTCAAGGGCCTTGATGGTACCGGCCGCAAGAATGGTCTCCTCCCCGGCGTCCGAGTCGCTCACTTCGGCAAGCGCGTCCAGAACTGCTTCCGCGCGGTCATTCTCCTCTTCCGAAGCCACCAGCTTGCTGTTCACCGCAACGACCATTTCCGCAAGGCGAAGAGCACCGTTGGCCAGCTGTCCCTGGACACTTTCCGCTGCGTCTTCCCCTTCGTCCAGCCATTGGAGAACCTTTTCCTGGGTAATGCCCTGATCCGCCTCTTCCGCAAAGGCAACGCTGCCAAGGGACAGGAGCATCATCACTGCCAAAAGAACGCTGAGTAGTCTTTTCATCTCTTTTTCTCCTTCTTCTGTTTTTATTATCTTATTAGTTTTGAAGAACTATGGCGTGATTATATCATAGAAACAAGTAATATACAAACAAATTCTGAAACGATGGAGCAGCAATCCGCCAGATCATCCACAAAACCCGCCGGGACTCGGCGGGTTTTGTAATACTCTGGCACCCACGAGGGGATTCGAACCTCCGACCTACCGCTTAGGAGGCGGTCGC
>CAMKEK010000214.1:0-2975 GCA_946411545.1 uncultured Clostridia bacterium | reverse complement strand
AAGGACTATTCCTTTGCGCCGGACTTCAAGGCCTACGACAGCGACGGCAATGTGGATCTCTACTGGAACATCATCTACGGTTCCGCAAGACGCCACTTTGAGTACGAAAAGCTCGAGAGGCTGTTTGCCATGCTCGACAGGTACCGGGATTCCGCCGTCTATGAGGCCATCTTTTGGGACGCCCTGGAACCCGTGCTGTTTGAGACGGAGCTCTCCGGGCGCCCTGTTCTGGCGGCCATGCGTCCCGAGCCGGCGGAAAGCGGCCTGAAGTTTGACACCGACATGACGACGGATGAAATTGTGGAGACGGCCAGGCAGTTCTTTTTCGATCAGTACGGTCTCTACGGCGACGGGAAAATCCGGCTGAAGCACCGGCTGTCCCGTCCGAGAAGACTCTCGGTCGACAGCTTTCTGCAGCGCGGCCGAATCGTCATCCACGAGAAGGACCTGTATCACGGCCAGGCGGATCCCTGGACATACAACAACACGATCAGCACCAAGCTGACCGTGTCTGAGTTACGCGATTTTCTTGAGACAAAGTTCGGAAAGTCCATTTATCCCCCCGAGCGTATTGCACAGCTGGAAAAGCAGCTCTGCACCGGGAATCACCGCTTCACCCACCTTTTTTATACAAGGGGCGAAATCGTTGAGCTCCATGGCGTCTATAACACCTTTGAAATGCATCAGAGGAAGCGGCAGCAGGAACTGATTGCCAACAACCGCGCTTATTATCAGAAAAACCTGCTCCGGCACCGGCTCCAGATCTCCAGGCTCAGCAACAGTATCATGAATTCCGTTCTCCTGCATATGCAGCCGGCACCGGTCAAGGCCAATTCCGGCCGGCTCAATCCGTCCCTCGCCTGGCGCGCCGCCAGGCTGGACGACGAGCGGGTCTTCACCCGAACAGAGAATGAGAACGCCGGCGACATGAGCGTGGATATTCTTCTGGACGCGTCTCACTCTCAGATCACCCGGGCGGCGAAGATCTCTTCCCAAGCCTATATCATCGCCGAAGCGTTGAAGCGCTGTCATGTTCCCTGCCGGGTGATGAGCTTCTGCTCCATGAGCGGCTTTACCGTTCTGCGCCTTTTCAACGACTATTCCTCCGCTGACAACAGCGGTATCTTCGATTATTACACCGAAGGCTGCAACCGGGACGGGCTTGCCGTCCGCGCAGCCGGAAACCTGATGTCCCATGCCCCTTATGAGCACAAAATGCTTATCATCCTCTCGGATGTAAAACCCCTGGACATCGCGAAAATCCGGAAAGACGAGCGGGACGTCGGCGTCAGCTATGACGGTCTCCGGGCGCTTACCGATACAGCCCGCGAAGTGCGCCGCCTGCGGGCGGACGGTGTTTCGGTCATCTGCCTTTTCACCGGCGAAGATGTGGACCTGCCTTCAGCCCGAATGGTATACGGACAGGACTTTGTCCGCATCCGCGACTTTTCTTATTTCGCCGATACGGTCGGAAAGCTGATCATTGACCAGATGAAGCACTATTCCATGTAATCCTTTTCCTGGTTCATCAGGTCCTTCACGGTGTAGCGGCTCAGATAGTCCTTCACAACCTCGTTCAGGCCGTTCCACAGCGGGAGCGTCTGGCAGATCGTTGTCCGTGCGCAGGGCTTTGCCCGCTTCTCCAGGCAGGCCACCGGGACCAGCGTCCCTTCCATGGCGTCCAGAACATCATAAATAACAATCTGCTCGGCCGGCCGGCTGAGCCTGTAGCCGCCCCCCTTGCCGCGCAGGCCCTCGATAAAGTCGTATTTCACCAGTGTGCTGACAATGCTCTCCAGATACTTCTCGGAGATCTCCTGTCGGTCCGCGCTCTCCTTCAGCGGGACATAGCCGTCGCCCTGATGCTCCGCGATGTCGACAAGAATCCTCAACGCGTATCTGCCCTTGGTGGAAATCATCATGAGAGAGCTCCTCCGTTATTCTTTTTTTCCTATTATACCGTGAGTTTGGTAGGTTTTCAAGAGAATTTTGGTTTTTCCCTTCTGTCCGGCATCCGCTGTATTCCCCATTGAAGAACTTCAAAAATCGTGTTACAATACACATCAGTATTATGATGATGCATGATACCTCGCAATCACAACAGGAGGAAGCGGCTATGATTATTACCATCAGCAGAGAATACGGCGCCGGCGGGCATTCCATCGGCAAAAGCGTTGCCGAAGAGCTCGGCATTGAATTCTATGATCGCGATATCATCAAGGCCACCGTCGCGGAAAGCGGACTGGAAATGCCGGAAGTCGAGCGTGTGGAAGAAGAAATCACCCGTACCGGAATTCTTCTGCGCATGATCGCCCCCGCCGCCTACGTGGACCAGCAGGACACCGTCCGCACCATCGAGCAGCATGTGATCGTAGAGCTCGCCATGAAGGGCCCCTGCGTGATTCTCGGCCGCTGTGCGGACGAAATCATGGCCAAGGCCAACATCCCCAGCCTGGATGTATTTCTCTACGCCAGCGATATTCACCGCGCCGCGCGGATCGGCAAACTGATCGGCAGCACGAATCCCACGGAAATTCAAAAGAAGATGCAGAAGACCGATGCCGCCCGCCGCAGCTATTACGAGCAGTTCACCGGAAAGCATTGGGGCGACAGCCGGAATTATACGCTCTCTCTGGATACCGGTTTTCTGGGATATGACACCTGCGTCCGGCTGATCTGCGAGGCTGCACGCAAGGCAGACGCCTTTGCATAAGGCTTCCTGCACAGAGCTTTCTTTTCCTGTCAGCCGAAAAGGCACAGAAAGGGAACGATTCGTTCTCTTCTGTGCCTTTTGCTGTTTTGATGTGTTTTTCCTGATGCGGATTTCGGCCGTGTTCCGCCGCGGCGGAGCCGGGCTTTCGCCCGGTATCAGTCTGCCAGGGTGACCGTCTCGATCTCGCAGAGGACCTGCTTGGGCAGCTCCTTCGCCGCGACACAGGAGCGGGCCGGCTTGCTGACAAAGTACTTCGCATAAA
>CAMKEK010000213.1:0-2991 GCA_946411545.1 uncultured Clostridia bacterium | reverse complement strand
GAGAGGATCGTCGCAAGAGATTCTTCTTCATCCTCCAGTACGCCGATGACGGTATACTTGATGCCGTTGAGAGAGATTTCCCGCCCGAGGCAGTCCTTATACCCGATCAGATCTTCCGCGGTTCCCTCCGGAATCACGCAGACCCGGTTGTTGTTTTTCACGTCGCTGGCGGCGATAAACCGCCCCATGGTCAGCTGCATGCTCTGGATCTTATACTCATCCTGGGTAACACCGTAGACGTTGAAGTCCGCGCTCTCCGTGCCGAACTTTCCGGTTGCCGTGCTGGTGGCATAGGGCGCCATGGCCGCGATGCTGGGCTCTGTGTCCACCCAGGCTTCCAGATCCTGCAGCTTTATGGGAACGCCTTTATCGTCTGAGACCCGTACCGTGAGCAGGCTGCTGCCGAGGCTGGAAACCTCGCTTGTGATTGAGTTTGTCGCGCTGTCCACCAGGCTTACCAGCACCACCAGCGCCATCACGCCGATGATGATGCCGAGCATCGTAAGGGCCGCGCGCATCTTGTTCGCTCCGATGCTGCGGAGCGCCATTTTCACCGCCATCATCAGAGCGTCACCTCCGTGAGCCTGCCGTCCAGGATGTGCACAATTCGTTTGGCCTGACGCGCGACGTCGTTGTCATGGGTAATGAGGACAATCGTGTTGCCCTGCTCGTGCAGCTCCTGAAACATCTGCATGATCTCCCGGCTGGTTTTGGAATCCAGGTTTCCCGTCGGTTCATCGGCCAGGATCAGGGAGGGCTTCGTGACCAGGGCGCGCGCCACGGCGACACGCTGCTGCTGTCCGCCGGAAAGCTCCGTCGGCAGGTGCTTGGCCCGCTTGGAGAGCCCGACACGCTCCAGCGCCTCGCGGACACGCTGCTGCCGCTCTGCGCGCTTCACCCCCTGATAGATCAGGGGCAGCTCCACGTTTTCTTCCGCGGAGAGCTTCGCGATCAGGTTGAAGCTCTGAAACACGAAGCCGATCTTGCGGTTGCGCACATTTGCCAGTTCATTTTCCGAATAGGCCTCGATGGGCATGCCGTCCAGAAGATACTGTCCTCCGTCCGCCACATCCAGGCAGCCGATGATGTTCATGAGCGTCGATTTTCCGGAGCCGGACGGACCGATGATGCTGACAAATTCCTTGGGATAGACATGCAGATTGGCATGGTCCAGAGCGTGAACGCGTTCATCACCGATCTGATATATTTTGGAGACATCTCTCAGTTCGATCATGCTTCCGTCCTCCGCTCAGCGCCGATTGCTGCCCGTTCGTCCGTTCATTCCGGGTCCGCCCATCATCATATAGAAGTCGTCCTCTTGCTTCTCGGTATAATAGACGGTGGTCCCTTCTTCGATTCCGCTTCGGATCTCCGCATAATCATCGTTGGAGATCCCCACCTCCACCGGCGTGTTGCCGCCGAAGGTCTTTGTCTCCTCGTCATAGGAGGTGTAGACAAAGGCGCCGGCACTGGTACGATGGATGGCGTCCGCAGGGACGATGAGCACGTTTTCATCTCCCTGAATGTTCACGATTACATCCGCCGACATTCCGCTGAGCATTCCTTTTTCCTTGGCAAAGGTGATTTCAGCCGAATAGGTGGTCACACCGCCGCTGCTGTTGGCCGTCCGGTCTACCTCGGTCACGGTCCCGTCAAAGGGGTTCTCCCCCACCGACTCGATTGTGACTTCTGCCTGCTGTCCGACTTCCAGTGACAGGATGTCCGCCTCATCCACGCTGATCTTCACCAGCATGCTGACATCCGGCGCCATCGTCACGATCACAATGCCGTCTTCCTCTTTCTGGGTGGTCCCTGCCTGCGTCGCGGCTGCAGATGCAGCCGTCGCACTGCTCCCCATGGCGGCAGACATGCTGTAGGCGGACATTCCGGACTGGGCCGTGGAAGCGGCGGAACTGTCTGCGGCTGCCGCGGTTTCTTCACTTTCGTCATAGTCGATCCGGAGGATCGAGCCCTCAAACGGCGCCCGGAGCGCGCCGCCCTGGTACAGCTCCAGCAGCTCCAGCAGAGTTTTTTCCTTTTCCTTGCGCTGCTTGAGCACGCTGTTGTAATGCGCACTGTAGCCTGTATCCGTCAGATTAAAGAGGATGCTCGCCGCATTCACCAGCATGTTCTCGCCAAAGGTAACCTGGGACACCGTTCCGGTAAAACCGGTCACCCGGAACACACTGTGGATCGTGAGGGCGCCTCTGCCGAGCTCATTGCCGCTTTCGTCCAGGATGCGGACTTCTTCATCGACCTCGGGGCCGTTGTCCGTCACAAGCACCGTCACCCGTTCTCCGACCCGCTTTTCCACGCTGCCGTCGATCACGCTGCCGTTTGCGCGCTCCACACGCACCTTGTCCCCGGCTGTCAGACCGCTGTCTTCAAACTCCACCGCCATCTTCCCGTCCAGAGAGATCAGGGCCAGTGCGCCGTTTTCCACCATGCAGGCCGCCACATCTGTTTTCGGCCCGGCATAGATCTTTTTCACACGTCCCGAGACCCCGGCCGTCACATTCGTGTTGACCCGGTCTCCGCCGGCGGTGGCCAGCTCCTTGTCCAGTTCGTCCAGCTCTTCCTGGACCGATGCCAGCGTGCTCAGGACCGACGTCAGGTCCAGCGTGGCAATCAGGTCGCCCTTCCGCAGCTTGTCGTTCGACTTGACCATCACTTCGTCGATCTCGACCCCCTCCGGAACCGTGACCTTTTCCGTGTCGACATCCTCAATGGTGCCCGAGCCGCTGACCCGGGTGCTGATGCTGCCGATGGACGCGTCATACGTCAGAACCTCATCGCCCTCTGTCGCCATGCTGGCTTCCACGCGCTTGCGCAGAACGTTGACCGCATACAGGATGCCGCCCGCTACGAGCGCAAGAATGATCAGCACGGTGATCCATCTGCGTCTGCGTTTTCTTCTCTTCGCCTTGTTGAGCGCCTCAAACAGCGCATCGTCATTTCTTCTAGCTTCGTCCATGGGGTATTCCTCCGATA
>CAMKEK010000212.1:0-2991 GCA_946411545.1 uncultured Clostridia bacterium | reverse complement strand
ATCATCCCCGGCATCTGTCTTATTGTAATCCTGATCTGCTCGATCGTTCTGATCATCGAGAGTCTGGTCTTCAAGAAAGAAAAGATCGTCGAGTTCGACTGGAACAATGAGAAACCCGCCATCCTTCTGATTGCCATCCTCTGCATTTATGTTTTCCTGATCATCAAGATCGGCTTCATCCTGGCATCCGCCATCACCTTTACCGTCGTTCTGCTATACTGCGGAGAGCGCAAACCCTTTATTTATATCTTCACGATCGCTTTGGCAGTGGGGATCTATTTCCTGTTCACCCTGGTGTTCCACGTCTCCCTGCCTGCCGGGATTCTGCCGTTTTAAGGAGGCGAGCGTATGGATTTTACAATGATTACACAGGCTGCGGCGCAGACCTTCACGCTATATAACATCGCTCTGATTTTTGGCGGCCTCCTGATCGGTATGGTCATCGGCTGTATCCCCGGCCTGAGCGTCACCCTCGGTATCATTCTGATGCTTCCCCTGACCTACAACATGGAGGATGCCGCTTCGGCCATCATCCTGATGCTGGCGGTCTATGTCGGCGGCATGTACGGCGGCTCCATCTCCGCCATCACGCTGAACACGCCGGGCACCAACTCCGCCATTGCCACGACTTTTGACGGCTATCCCCTGGCGCGAAAGGGCAAAGTCAAAAAGGCCCTGGAC
Source organism: uncultured Clostridia bacterium (assembly GCA_946411545.1). GTDB lineage: Bacteria > Bacillota > Clostridia > Oscillospirales > Oscillospiraceae > Limivicinus. Next base: position 2,310 of record CAMKEK010000212.1, on the reverse strand, counting down.
GTTTCCCTTTTCGCATCCACCTTCGGCGGTCTGTTCTCGGCGCTGCTGCTTCTGCTCTGCGCCCAGCTCATCACCAAGGCCGTTTCCAAGTTCACCTCGGTCGAGTATTTTGCGCTCGGCATCATGGGCATCTCCCTGATCGCCGGCGTCTCCGGTGAGAGTCTTCCGAAGGCCCTGATCTCCGGTATGCTTGGTCTTCTGATGGCCTGCATCGGCAAAGACTCGGTCACCGGTGTCAGCCGCTATGCTTTCGGTTCGAATGTTCTGCGTTACGGCATCAACATCCTGCCCGCCATGATCGCCCTGATCGCCCTGATGCAGGTCGTGGACAAGCTGAGGGAGTTCCGGCTCTCCGGCGGCAAGATCAAGGATGCCAACAAGATCGACAACGACGGCATGACCGGAAAAGAAGCAAAGAGCATTCTGCCCGCCTGCTTCAAGTCCTCCACCATTGCCTCCATCCTGGGCGCAATGCCCGGCGTTGGCGGCGGTGTCGCTCAGTTCATGTGCTACAACGAAGTCCGCCGTTCCTCCAAGCATCCGGAAGAATTCGGCAAGGGCTGCCTGGAAGGCATTGCCGCGGCCGAGTCCTCCAACAACGCGGTCGTCGGCTCTGCCATGATCCCGCTGCTGACCCTCGGTATCCCGGGCGACGGCGTCACCGCGCTGCTGCTGGGCGCTTTCATGCTGCACGGCATCACCCCGGGTCCCACGATGTTCACCAAGCAGGGCGTCATGGCCTATACGATCATCATCGGCTGCCTGGTCGCCAACATTTTCCTGTACCCCATCGGAAAGGCCCTGACCCGTGCGGTGGCCAAGGTTATCCAGGTCCGCTACACCTATCTGGCCTGCGCGATTATCATGTTCTGCTTCGCCGGTGCCTTCGCTGCCTCCGGCCACGTGAAGGAACTGATCCTGACCGCGGCAATCCTGATTCTGAGTTATGTCCTGACGATTCTGGACATCGACAATACCCCGCTGCTGCTGGGCATGATCCTCGAGCCCATCATGGAGAAGTACTTTGTCTCCGCCTCCATGGCCTATGACCGGGATTATTCCATCTTTGTCCGGCGTCCGATTTCCCTCGTCATCCTCATCATCACGGTCGTCATGGTCATCTCCATGATGCGTGTCAACCGCCGTGTCAACGCGCTCAATGCCGAGCAGGAGGCCGCCATGGCCGCCGAGCATGAGCAGATGGGTTCTGCGGAAGACGCCGTCAGAGCCGTGGAAACTGCCAAAGCGGATGCTGACGCCTCCTTCGAGGATTCTATTGCTGATGCGGTTTTTGAAAAGGAACACGTCACGGCCAAACCGGATGTGAAGGTCAACAAGGATCAAGACAAACCGTAATTCCCACATCTGAAGCAAAACGCAGAATGAATCAAAGGGAGCGCCGTTTCGCACGCCGTGCGTCTCGGGCTCCCTTTGTATGTGAAAAAGAAAAGGAACTTCTCCCATGCTGATTGAGCAAACTGATTTCGGCGTCACCCGCTCGGGCGAACATGCATCTCTCTTCTCCATCCGGAACAGCCGCGGCATGTGTGCCGTGGTGACAAATTACGGCGCTATCCTGGTGAGGCTTCTGGTTCCCTGCCCTGACGGCGTGGCCCGGGATGTGGTTACCGGCTACGATACGCTGCCGGGGTATGAGGCCGGCGGCTTCTTCGGTGCCACCGTCGGCCGCCATGCCAACCGCATCTCCGGTGCGGCCTTTACGCTGGACGGAGTCGAATACAGCTTGGCCGACAACGACAACGGCTGCAACCTGCACTCGGACTTCAAAACCGGCTTTCATAAGCAGCTCTGGAACACCGAACTGCTCCCGGACGGTGTCCGTTTCTTCCGGACCAGTCCCGCTGGCGAGGCCGGCTTCCCCGGAAATCTGGAGATCAGCGTATTCTACACCCTGGACGATGAAAACGGCCTCCATATCCGCTATGAGGGGGTCAGCGACAGAAAAACCCTGATCAACCTCACCAACCACAGCTTCTTCAATCTCTCCGGGCACGATGCCGGGAGCGTCCTTGACCATCAGGTCACGCTGGACTGTGACCGCTTTCTGGAGATCTCCGCCGGGCGTCTCCCCACGGGACGGATTCTCCCCGTGGACGGAACCGCGATGGACTTCCGCTCCGGCCGGCGCGTCGGGGATGCGATTGACACAGATTGGGATCAGCTTCGTTTTGCCGCGGGGTACGACCACTGTTTCGTCACCGGTGCGAACCCCGGAAACTTGAAGAGAATCGCCCTTGTCGAGGACCCACGCAGCGGATGCCGCATGGAGGTCTCCACGGATCTCCCCGG
>CAMKEK010000211.1:0-2991 GCA_946411545.1 uncultured Clostridia bacterium | reverse complement strand
AAGACGATAAAGGAGTTTGAACAGAAGCATGTTTAAGATACAGACCATGAACAAGATCGCGGCCGCCGGGATCGAAGCTTTGGAGAAGAACGGCTGCCAGGTCGGCGAAAATATCAAATATCCCACAGGCCTGCTGCTGCGCAGCGCGGACCTGCACGAGATGGAATTCCCGGAGAGCCTGCTGGCGATCGCGCGGGCCGGCGCCGGGTACAACAACATTCCGGTGGACCGCTGCACGGAAGAAGGAATCGTGGTTTTCAACGCACCCGGAGCCAACGCACAGGCGGTGAAGGAGCAGGAGATCTGCTCTCTCGTCATGGCGTCCCGCGACATCCTCGGGAGTATCGCGTGGGTACAGTCCATTGCCGGGGAAGGAGATAGAATCCCCGAACTGGTCGAGAAAAAGAAGTCCTCCTTTGCAGGCCCCGAGCTGCTGGGCAAGACGCTGGGCGTCATCGGCCTGGGCGCGGTGGGCGCCCTGGTGGCAAACGTGGGCGTGGACCTGAACATGCGCGTCCTGGGCTATGACCCGTTCCTGTCGGTGGACGCGGCCTGGCGGCTCTCCCGCAAGGTCATTCACACGGAGAACCTGGAAGAGCTTTACGAAAACTGCGACTATATCAGCATCAATGTCCCCTTCACCGACAGCACCCATCACATGCTGAACGCCGAGGCCTTTGCCAAGATGAAGGACGGCGTGCGCATCATCAACGAATCCCGGGCTGAAGTGGTGGATGACGAGGACATGACGGAAGCGCTTCGGAGCGGGAAGATCGCAAAGTATGTGACGGACTTCCCCAATGAGACCATTCTCAAGGCGCCGAACGTGATCGCAATGCCGCATCTGGGCGCCTGCACGCCGGAGAGCGAAGACCGCTGCGCCGAGATGGCGGCCAACGAGATGTATGACTATCTGCTGAACGGGAACATCCGCAACTCCGTGAATCTGCCGGATATCTATCTGAACCGGGCAGGGACCTGCCGCCTCTGCGTCATTCATCGGAACGTGCCCCGCATGCTGACCAGGATTCTGGATTTCATCAGCGACAAGAACATCAACGTCGAGCACATGATCAACAAGAACCGCGGCAAATACGCCGTCACCATTGTGGACCTGGGCAGCGCGATCTATGAAGAGACCGTCAACGGAATCCGTGAGATGGACGAAGTCGTCCGGGTGAGAGTGATATGAGCATGCAGGAAAAGAAAAAAATCGGGCTGCTGGTGGCGGTGGAGATGGACAGTGTCTTCGCACGCTACGGCACACCCGGAAAAACCGAGCGCCGCGGCGGCTTTGACGTGTTCCATTATGAAAATGAGCAGTACATCCTCTACGTGATCCACAGCGGCATCGGCGAGATCGCCGCGGCCGCGGCGGCCCAGCTGCTGATCGACCGGTACGGGGTCGAGCTGATCGTGAACTTCGGCGTGGTCGGCGGCCTCACGGAGGAAATGGCGCAGACCAAGACCTGTGTGGTGACCCGGGTGGTGCATTACGACTTTGACCTCTCGGGGATTGACCCGGTTCCACCGGCCCAGTATCCCGGATTCCCGGATGTCTATCTCCCGGCTGACGCGGCGCTGGTGGAGAAGGCCAGGGCGGTCTGCCCGGAGCTGAAGCCGGTGACCTGCGCTTCCGCGGACAAGTTTGTCGGCAATCGGGAGGATAAGGAACGTCTGCACCGTCTGTACGGGGCGGACATCTGTGAGATGGAGAGCGCGGCGGTGCTGCTGACCTGCCTGCGCTGTGAGGTCCCCTGCCTGATGATCAAGGCGGTCTCCGACGGCCTGACCGGCGGCGGAGAAGAGTATTATGAAGCGCTGCAGAAGAGCGCGGCGCTCTGCCTTGCGGTGACCGACCGGATCATCCGGGAGCTGTGACATGACAAAAAAGCTTTATTACACCGACGGCCATCTTTTTGACTTCACGGCGCAGGTGCTTCGCTGCGACGAGAACAAAGGCCGCTGGGAGATCGTGCTGGATGAGACCGCCTTCTTCCCGGAGGGCGGCGGTCAGGCTGCCGACCGGGGAACGCTTGGCGGCGTGAAGGTGCTGGACGCGCACGAGAAGGACGGAGAAGTCGTCCACTATTGCGACGGCCCGCTGCAGGTGGGTACATCCGTGGCCGGACAGGTCGACCGGGAGCTGCGGCTCTGCCGGATGCAGAACCACTCGGGCGAGCATATCTTCTCCGGCACGGCACACCGGCTCTACGGCTGTGAAAACGTCGGCTTTCATATGGGCGAGGGAGACCTCACCATTGACTTTGACCGGGAACTGAGCGAAGAGGAGATCCGCACCGTTGAGACGCAGGCAAACGAGGCCGTCCGTGCCGATCTGCCGATTGAGATCACCTTCCCCTCCCCGGAGGAGCTTGCCGCGCTGGACTATCGCAGCAAGAAGGAACTGACGGGAGAAGTGCGGATCGTTACGATTCCGGGCGTGGACTGCTGCGCCTGCTGCGCGCCGCATGTGAGCCGGACCGGCGAGGTGGGCGTGATCAAGGTGATGAACGCTGAACGCCATCGCGGCGGCGTGCGGCTGGTCCTGAGCTGCGGCATGTGGGCTCTGGAGGATTACCGTAGAAAGCAGCAGAGTGCGGCGGAAATCTCGGCTCTGCTGAGCGCCAAACGGGATGAGATCACCCCGGCGGTGCAGCGGCTTCTTCATGAGCGGGACGCGCTGAAGGAAAAGAACGCCCTGCTCGCCATGGAACTAATCCAGTTCAAGGCGGCACAGCAGCCGGAGACGGAGGGAAACATCTGCCTGTTTGAGGCGATCCCGGACGAGATTGCCGTGCGCGAGCTCGTAAACCTCCTGATGGAAAAAGCCGGAGGGCTGGCGGCGGTCTTCTTCCCCGGTGAGACGGGCGGATACCGCTACATCATCGGCAGCCGGAGCATCGACCTGCGAAAGGCGTCCAAAGCCATCAACGCCGGCATCGGCGGCCGCGGCGGCGGAAGACCGGAGATGATCCAGGGCAGCGCATC
>CAMKEK010000210.1:0-2996 GCA_946411545.1 uncultured Clostridia bacterium | reverse complement strand
ATGACATCGTCGATGATCAGCATCCGCTTGCCGCGGATCAGCTCCGCGTCCGCCGTGTCGATGACGAGCTTCTGGACGCCCATGGTGGTGATGGACTTGACATTGACCTCAAACACGCCGCTCATATAGGCCTTCGGACCCTTGCGTGCGAGGAAATACTTGTCCGCGCCGCTCTGTCTGGCCATCTCATACAGCAGCGGAATGCTCTTGGCTTCCGGTGCGATGATGTAGTCATACTCGGGAGCCAGCTTCAGAAGCTCGGCCGCGCAGTGCACGGTCAGCTCCACATCGCCGAACATGACAAAGGCGCCGATATAGAGATCATCCGATACCTTGCACAGCGGCAGGTCGCGTTTCATTCCGGCAATGTCGATTTCATAAGTCATAACAGTTTTTCCTTTCGATCCGAAGATCCATCATATTATTCCGCTGTCTTTTTCTCAGCGGTTGAATCCGATTCTTTTTCCCCGTGTGGAAACACCCAGAACTTCTGAATAAAATAGCTTGCCACAAACAGGCATCCGTCCACCGCGATCTTCACGGCGGTCGCGCCGTGTGTCGTCTCGATCCCGAGCAGCCGCACCAGAAGCGTCAGCAGCAGGGTCGACGCCGCAAGCTGCGGCACGGCGAGGCAGTAGTAGCGAAGCAGCGCCTTTCCGTAGGAGCCGCTGTTCTGAAAAACCAGGCGGTTGTTGAGGTTAAAATTGAAAAACGACGAAATCACGCGCGCCGCAACGTTGCAGACCGGTTCGGAATACGCCCCGAGCATGCCCCCGAACAGCAGCGACAGCACGAAGAAGCCGCCGGTATCCACCGCCCAGGAAGCCACGGAGCTCAGGACATACAGCAGCGGCTGTTTCCCTTTTGCCATGCTCAGCTCCGCCGCAGCAGATCTTTTACCATGATCTTGAAGATCCGCCAGGAGTCCTTCACCGCGTTGTAATGTGACCCGGCGTTTTCATCCTCATAAACCGTCTCAATGGCCTGCTCGACAAAATCGATGCCCCTGCGCTTCATCTTCAGAAGCATGTTCGTCTCATACTCAAAGCGCTCGCCCTCGATCGCGGTAAAGCGGCTCAGAAACCGTGTCGGTATCGCACGCAGGCCGGTCTGTGTATCGGAGAGCCGGATCCCGTACAGGCGGAACATGCGGGACGTGGTCTTGTTCCCGGCGACGCTCCGCGGCGGAACCCCCGGCAGATCAAAGTCTCTGCAGCCGAGGATGATCTTGTTTCCCTCCTGCAGCATCCGGTTCCCGCAGGCGATGATATCCTTGGTAAGATGCTGGCCGTCGCCGTCGATGGTGATGACGCCCTCCGTGTCCGGAAAGCGCTTCAGCACCTCGGTAAAGCCGTCCTTCAGGGCCCGGCCCTTTCCCTTGTTGCCCTCGTGATGAATCACGGAGCACTCCGGAAAAGCCTCCGCTCTTGTAAAGTGCGCCTGATGTCTCTCGTCGCTGCCGTCGTCGACGATCATGATCCGCTGAAAGCCCGCTTCGCGCAGTCCGTCGACGACGCGGTCGAACTTCTCGTTCGGGTTGAGCGACGGGAGCACCACCGCGCAGCGCTTTGTACAATCCGGTTTTTCAGGCATCGCTGTTCCCTCCGGTGTCATTCCGCTTTCCTTTCTGTCAGATATCCTCGACCCAGATCACCTGCGGGCTGCCGCTTGTCGTTTCAATCACCGCCCGGAAATCGCTGGAGATCTCGTTCGGACCGGCCGGCTGCTGGGCGGAAGCCTCCGCGTGGAACTCGATGATGATCAGCTGATTGACGAATTCATAGGCCCTGAGGATCTGGCTGCCGTTGAACTGATAATAGGAGTTGTGAGACCAGGTGTCGATCATCGACTGCTGCAGACGGTTGTCCATGTCGGTTCCCTGCTTGATGTACGGCTGCAGCTGGGAGTAGGCGTACATCGGTTCGATGGTGTTCGAGCGCATCAGCAGGAACTTGTCGGCAAAGCCGTTGATGAAGTCCGTATAGCTCAGGCGGGTTGCTTCGTCCAGCTGTTTCATGAACTGGGCATCGCTTTCGTTTTCGTCGATCTCAAAAACGTTTCCGTTCTCGTCATAGATCACGACGGTCGAATCGCCCATGCTGTCTTCCAGCTTGTAGGTCACCTTGGTGGGCAGGCCTTCATACTCATAGTACAGGTTCGTCAGGTTGTCATACTTGATGCCCGTCTCGATGATGTATTCCGGTCCGAGGGTCACGCCGTCCACCTCGACGCGGTAGTTCTCCGGCACGGTGACACGGACGCTGGAATAGAGGCCAAGCTCGGCAAAGTCATAGCTCTCGCCCGCTACCTTCCAGGGGTACAGTTCGGGCTGAATCGCAACGCCCATTTTGGCAAGAACGCCCACGACCGCGGAAGGCAGGTCGATGTCCTTGACAAGGTTTACGGTGGTGTCGTGGGTGAGGATCACCTCACCGATGATATTCGCGCCGCACAGAATGTTATAGGTCACGCTGTCGCTGCGTGCAAAGCCCGGCTTCACCGCGTAGCTCAGCGGATTCTGCCGCAGCGTGGTCTGGATCAGCTCTTTCACTTCCGCGTCCGTCTTGGTCGGGTGCGGCATGGTCCGGACCAGCACATCCATGCCGTCGGTCCACATATTGGTCTGGAGGCGGTTAAAATAGTCCTCAATCACCGGGTCAATCTGCGTCTGGTCATAGACGCTGGCATACTCCCAGACCTCGTTGAGCACGTAAAGGCCGCAGGCACACAGGAACAGGATCCAGAGGATCAGAATTACCACATAGATCGCGGTCCAGACGCCGGAGGCTCTGTTTCTTCTTTTCGTCGCCATTATTCTCTCCGATCTCTACGGTGGTTTACTTGAACAGCCATGCGTCCGGCAGGGCACGGGAGGTGCCGCTGGCCGAGGACGGGCTGTTGATATACTCACCTTCATAGTACATAACCGTGGAGGAGCCGCCGTCCATGTTGCAGGCGTTCACCGCGCCGAAGTCCAGCATGACATCGCGCGCGTC
>CAMKEK010000209.1:0-3002 GCA_946411545.1 uncultured Clostridia bacterium | reverse complement strand
TGGGGCGCCTACTGCACCTTCTATTACAAAGGCCAGACCGCCCGAACCAGCACGGCATACATGTACGTCAGCACACCCGCTCCGACGCCTCCTCCCCAGCCGTCCTACGGATCCATGAGCGGCACGGCTTATGAAGGCGGCGGCGGATACGCCATCTACCTGCAGAACGGCACCCAGGTGTTCGTCGACAGCTGGAACTGCAACGTGGAAGGACAGTTCTACGACGGCTGCTCCGCGGTAGTGTATTACATGGATTATCCCAGCACGGCCAATGTGTATCGGGCGGATATCTTTGGCAATATGGGTCTGATCATCCCTGACGAGGACCAGGGCGGATGGGCCGGAAGCCATTATTACGATAATGAATGGGACTACGCCGAGGAGGATCAGGGCGGATGGGCCGGAAGCAACTATTATGATAATGAACCGGACTACTCCGACGATGTGGAATACGATCCTGTCGGTGATGAGCATAACCGCGTTACCTGCCCGCTCTGCGGGAACCATTTCTCCCCTGGCCTTGACGAGTGCCCGGTCTGCGGCTGGACACCCTGAGGCGGATCACGGCATGAATTGACAAAAAGCATAAGGAAACTGAACGGAGGCCGGACATTGTCCGGCCTCCAATTATTGCCGATATTTTATTGCCGGCATTCGGGCGTGCGGTTTTTCAGTGCAATCATGAATCATTGTGAATCTCCGCGGAATTGCAATCTTGACAGAGCGTTTTACGTCGTTTAGAATAATTTCAGGATCATGAACAGCATAGAGCCGCCTCCCGGAAGGGAGACGTGCTTCTGCACACTTTGTCGGGATGAGGCCTGCGAGAAACGCGCTGCAGCCGGGAATACGGCCGGGAGAAACGGGAATGGACAAAAGAAATAGAGTCAGAATTCGTGAGAGTCTGAAAAGCCTGGGCGCCAGAAACCTGATCGCCATAACGCTGGTATTTGTGCTTACCCTTGCGGCGGCCTGTGCAGGCAGCTACGCCTTTTACCGTTCGACGAGGGATAACATTTATCTGCAGGGCAGGATGAATGCCGTAGAGGCGGCAAAGGCATTTGACAGCTATCTTCTGATCAGAGAGAACACGGTCATTCTTGCAGCGCACGTGGTGGATGAGATGACCCGGAAAGGGGAGCCGATGAGCAATATCATGGACTATCTCCGATCCGAATCGCTCAGCATTCAAAAAACCATCGACAAGGATTATACCGGCCTGTACGGCTGGATCAACGGGGAATACTGTGACGGCGTCGGCTGGGTTCCGGACGAGGATTACGTCCCGACGGAGCGTCCCTGGTACGTGGAGACCATGGCGGATGACAGCGAAATCACCTTTGTCCGGCCGTACCTCGACGAGCAGACCGAGACCGTTCTGACCACCATGGCAAGACGCCTTTCCGACGGCGTCAGCGTCATTGCGCTGGATGTTACCCTCGGCCGCATCCAGGTCATCACCGAAGAGATCACCGCGAACGCCCGCGGAAGCTACGGCTTTGTGCTGGATAAGACCGGGCAGGTGATCGCCCATTCCGATGCCTCCGAGCTGGGGAAGAATTATCTGGAGGAGAAGGACACGCTGGGGAACAAGCTGGCTCAAAAGCTCTACGGGGAGGACGACAGAGAGTTTGAGCTGAGCTTCGGCGGCGAAAAGTACATGGTCTTTGTGGAGAGCATCGAGGGAGACTGGAGAATGGTGTCCCTGGTGAACACCGAGGTGTTCTATGAACCGATGATGATCATCGTGGGTGCCCTTCTGCTGTTCTTTGTGCTGGAAGCCATTGTCTTCATCAGCATCCTCCGCAGCCAGAGTGAGAAGAATCTGGCCCTTGCATCCGCGGAAGCGGCGGAGAGCGCCAGCAAGGCAAAAACCAGATTTCTCTCCAGGATGAGCCATGAAATCCGCACCCCCATCAACGCCATCATCGGCCTGAACAATATCGCACTGCGGGATGAGAGCATCTCTGTCCGTACGCGGGAAGAACTCAATAAGATCGGGGCCAGCGCAAGGCATCTGCTGTCGCTGGTGAACGACATTCTGGATATGAGCCGCATTGAATCCGGGAAAACGGAGCTTCACGAGGAGCGCTTTTCCTTCCGGGATTTTCTGGAGGAGATCAACATTATCGTGGGCGGCCAGTGCGAGGACAGGGGCCTTCGCTATATCTTCCATAAGGATCCGCTTGTGGAGGATTATTATGTGGGGGACAGCCTGAAGCTCAAGCAGGTGCTCATCAACATTCTGGGCAATTCCGTGAAGTTCACGGACCCGCCCGGAGAGATCCGCTTTTCGGTGGCGCAGACCGACGCCACGGATGACAGGGCGTCGCTTCGCTTTACGATGGAAGACAACGGAATCGGCATGGACAGCGACTACCTTCCGAAGCTTTTTGATGCGTTTTCCCAGGAGGACGCGGGAAACACCAGTCGCTTCAGCGGCAGCGGCCTGGGGATGGCGATTACCAAAATCTTTGTGGAGATGATGGGCGGTGAAATCCTGGTCGAGAGCGAAAAGGGCGTGGGTACGACCTTTGTCGTTCTGGTCTCTCTGGGCCGGGTGGAGGAGACGGAAAAACCCGTGGAGCCGGTGCAGGAACAGCCGGCCGAAACGGAAGATCTCTCGGGCCTGCATCTTCTCATCGTGGAGGATCAGGAGCTGAACGCCGAGGTTCTGACGGATCTTCTGGAACTGGAGGGAATCGGCACGGAATGGGCGGAGAACGGGAAACGGGGCATCGAGCTGTTCGAACAGAACGAGGCGGGCCACTTTGACGCCATCCTCATGGACATCCGAATGCCGGTCATGGACGGCCTGACCGCCGCCAGGGCCATCCGGAGCCTGGACCGGCCGGACGCGGCGACGATCCCGATTATCGCCCTGTCGGCCAATGCCTTTGAGGAGGATGTTCGGGAATGCCTCGAGGCAGGCATGAACCGGCATCTTTCCAAGCCGGTGGATATCGACCTTTTGATGGAGACGCTCAGAGGAATGCATCTGA
>CAMKEK010000208.1:0-3027 GCA_946411545.1 uncultured Clostridia bacterium | reverse complement strand
TCGGGTTAAACGGCTCGCCGAAGACCGCGTTCCAGACCTGGGTGTCACAGACCATCGTGGCCTTGCCGGTACCGCCGGTGGCGCCGTTCGGTCCGGAGGAGCCGACCTTCACCAGGCGCGGGCCGAAGTTGTTGGTGTGGTTCCAGGCGGTGGGGCCGACGCAGTTGCCGCTCTTGCCGATGTGGCCGCCCATGGCGCCCAGGCAGGTCGCCAGCTGCGGGAGCTGGTCGGTGTCATAGGTACGGGCGCTGGCCCAGGAGGAGAGAATCGCGACATTGTTGTCCTTGCCGAGAATCCGGGCGACTTCCCTCAGCGTGTCAGCGGGGATCCCGGTGATGGCTTCGGCCCACTCGGGCGTCTTGGCCACGCCGTCGTACTCGCCGCGCAGATAGTCGAAGAAGTTCTCATCCGACTTCACATCCGCGGGCATGTGATCCTTGTCCTGGCCGAGGCAGCAGCGATCCAGGAAGTCCCAGTCGATCAGGGAGCCGTTGTCGTCCTCTTCCAGCAGCACATAGGACATCGCCATCATCGCCGCCATGTCGGTGCCCGGGTGGATGGGGATCCACTTCGCGTCCAGAATGGCAGCGCTGTCGGTGTAAATCGGGTCAAAGATAATGAACTTGACGCCGGCCTTCTTCCACTCGACGGCATAGTTGGTGGCGTTGCCCAGGGCAGCCCAGGCCGGGTTGTAGCCGAAGGCCACCACATAGTCGCAGTTCAGGAAATCCAGACGGTCGTTGTTGCAGTCATAGTAGTTGCAGCCGTCGCCCCAGCCGATCGGGCCGGGTGCATACCAGGTGCCCCAGGAACTGGTGGTCCAGGAGTTCACATAGTTGATGTTCAGCTTGTTCAGCAGGCTGTTCGCCTCGCCGCCCAGGGTGAGAATGGAGTTGTCGCCGTAGGTGCCGTTGATGCGCTCGACCTCATCGTGGATGTAGGTGGCCGCCTCGTCCCAGGAGATGCGCTCCCACTCGTCAATGCCTCTCAGTTCCGGATGCGGGTCGCCGGGTGTCCAGTTCTTGCGCTTCATGGGATACTTCAGGCGGTCCAGGCCTCTCGCCTGATACTGCTGGGAATAGCCTCTGAGGCAGGCTCTCTGCTGGCGGTTCACGCCGTCGTCGGTGTTGAAGTTGTCAGTGCCCTGACGGACAATCACGCCGTCCTTCACATAGGCACGGACCAGGCACTTGCCGCCGCAGTTGTGCCAGCACGGAGCCGCGACCCACTTGCCGCCCTCCGCCGCGTCGGCCACCGCCGCGCTCTCTGCCGGAGCCACGTTCTCTGCGGAAGCGAGTGTGCTCTCCTTCCCGACAAAGCCGAGCCCCGCCACGGCAGCCGTCGCCGCCACGCTTCCTTTCAGGAAGTCCCTGCGGCTGAACTTCTTGTCCAGGACTTCTTCCAATACTTTCGCCATGTCTTCCTCCTTTATTGTGTGATTGATTTCTGCGCTGTGCATATAAAAAGGAACAGCAAAGCCGCGCGGCCGTTTTGCCGCGTAGCTCTGTTGTTCCTTCGCAATTCATGGCAAGCGGTGCGGTTGCCCCCGCCGCTCATCGGCCGTATCCGCCCGGTGGGTGAAATACGGCTCGGAACATATGCAACTTTACGAAATCAATGTAGCATATGCTCTGCCGGTTAGTCAATTGCAATTAATTCGCAGTCTTATTTCAAGGCTTCCAGGATCTCCCGCACCGTTCCGGCATCCTTCCGCAGGAATTCATCCAGCACCAGGCACATCTGCGGGTACAGGATGTTGCTCCTGGCCTCTTTCATCCGCTCCAGAAACTTCGGGATCCAGACCAGAAGGTGCTTCTTCAGGAAGTCCGCCGAGCCGCTGAGGTCCGCGGCCAGGTCTTCGTTCTTCCCCGCGTAGAAGGCATCGAGACTGCGCTGCGCCAGCAGCGCCATGAAATGCAGCTCAAGGGCAAGGCTGTCATCCGCCACGTGCGGATAGCCCTCCGGGATCAGACCGAAGCGCCGGTACGTGTTGCGCACCTCCAGGGTGCTCTCCTGAAAGAGCATGGCATCCTTCTGGCCGTATACCGACTCCCAGGGCGGCGCCACAAGGGACACCGGCCCGATAAACAGGCGCGTGTACTCGTCCTTCGCCTCTTCAAGGAAGGCCGGGTTCTCCTTCTCCTCCCGGATCTCGCCAAGGAAGCTTGCGGTCCGGTCCATGATGTCCTTTTCCTCTTCGCTGAGCAGCGAGAAGGCCTCGCCCGTATGCTCATCCGTCAGGATGTTCAGCATCTCCGCGTCCGGCTCCCGGCCGAAGAGCTTGTGCATCAGGCTGTAAAGAAACAGCCGGTTGCTGAGGACGAGCTCAATGGCTTCTCTTTTTTCTTCCGTCATGTCGTTTTTTTCCTCTCTGTCCGGATCCGCACAAGGGCGACCCGTGTCATCCGCGGCACCCGAACCGTATGCATTCCCGATATTCCGCCAAAGGGGCAGGCTTTGACGCAGAGCCCACAGTCCGTGCATTTCCACGGTGTCAGCCAGACGGTGCGCTCCCCCTCCTGTTCTTCTCCGAATTCAATGGCCTTCTGCGGACAGAGCTTTTCACAGATGCCGCAGCCGGTACACGCCGTTGTGTATTGCGGCAGGGACGTCCCCGGAAGGAAGTCCGGATCCCGCTGCTGCTCCTGCTGTACCGCTTTGGCCAGCAGCATCCGGTACTGCATGCCGTTATCCTCCGTCTCCTCCAGAAACGGAAGGCGGCGGGCAGCGGCCTTGAATGCCTCTGTTTTGAGCCTTTCGCCGATGTCGGAAAAGACCGCCCGCCGCGACAGGATTTTCTTTTCCGGCTTTTCCGCCGCGGTCTGCGCTTCCGGTCCTTCCTCACCGTCCGTACGCATCAGACGGACGCGGTCTGCAAATCGCTCCGGGCCAAGAAAGCGTTCCAGCTTTTCCAGCAAGGCCGACATTGCCTGCTTTTTCTGCTCATCTCTGCAGTTCATACAGGCCCTAATATAAAGGGTGACATCCGTATACAGCGCACATGCCGCAATCAGCTCCCAGGGGACC
>CAMKEK010000207.1:0-3032 GCA_946411545.1 uncultured Clostridia bacterium | reverse complement strand
TTCAGGAAGTAGCAGCCCCTCGCCGCGAACTCACGCCGCACCGCGTCATACACGTTTGTATGGACGATAACGGACTGCTCCGAGGCGCAGATCATGCCGTTGTCAAAGGTCTTGGAGTGGATGATCGAGTTGACGGCCAGCAGGATGTCCGCGGTCTCGTCAATGACCGCAGGCGTGTTTCCCGCGCCGACGCCCAGGGCCGGGGTCCCGGAGGAGTACGCCGCGTTGACCATGTTCGGGCCGCCGGTGGCGAGGATGATGTCCGCTTTTTTCATCAGCAGGCCCGTCATATCACGCGACGGCATGTCGATCCAGCCGATGATATCCTCCGGCGCGCCGGCGGCCACCGCCGCTTCGAGGACGACCTTCGCCGCCTCCACCGTGCAGGCTTTCGCCCGGTGATGCGGGCTGATGATAATGCCGTTGCGGGTCTTCAGCGCCAGAAGGGTTTTGAAGATGGCCGTCGAGGTCGGGTTCGTCGTCGGGATGATGGCGCAGACCAGGCCCAGGGGCTCTGCGATCTTCCGCATGCCGTATTCCTTGTTTTCTTCAATCACGCCGCAGGTTCTGGTGTTCCGATAGGCGTTGTAGATGTATTCGGAGGCAAAGTGATTCTTGATCACCTTGTCCTCCACAATTCCCATGCCGGTCTCGGCCACGGCGGCCTTGGCCAGAGGGATCCTCGCCTTATTTGCCGCGGTTGCGGCCGCGAGGAAAATCCGGTCTACCTGCTCCTGGGAGTAGTGTGCATAGATCTTCTGGGCCTTCTTGACCCGTTCAATCTCCTGTTCGAGTTTCTCTACAGAATCGATAAATTCATATTCTTTGCTCACACAATTCGCCTCCTTGTATCGTCATTAAAATAACAAATCCTTATTCTCTTGTCAACAGCTCAACAAACTTTTGGATACATGCATAATTTCGTCGACCTGCGCATTTTGACCTGTCTCGTTTTTTGGTCAGGCTGCACAATCGTCCCCGCCTATTTTCATATAGTTTGCACAGTTTTGTGCTTTTCTCGGGCAATTGTTCATTGAATCGTCATTGCATGCCGGGGCGTTTTCTGTTAAAATGATGTCATCAAGTCGCCGGGAGGTTTTACCATGATCAAAATTCTTGCCAAGCGTCTCGTAAAAGAAGAATGTGTAGAAGACTATCTGGCCATGACGAAGGAACTGGTCGCCGCTTCCCAGGCGGAGCCCGGCTGTGTCACCTACACGCTCAACCGCTGTGCCGAGAATCCGCGCCTGTTCTGCTTCATCGAGATCTGGAAAGATCAGGCCGCCATCGAAGCACACAACACAAGCGAACACTTCACCCGCATTGTTCCTCAGCTGGCAAAATACATTGAAATCGGTTACCCGGTTGAACACTATACGGAGGTATGAACATGAAAGTGTATCAAAAAATTCTCGCACTCTTCCTGGTTCTTCTGATGTCCTTCGCGCTCAGCGGCTGCAACGTCATCACCATCACCAAAACCGCCGCCAACATGGGCGATCTGGACAGCGTGAGCGCCGATCTGAACCTGGACCTCGACATGGATATGACCATGATGGAGGAAAGCACTCCCCTCAAGATTACGGTATCCGGTCCTCTTGACATCGACCTTGACAATGACAAGGGCAAGGCCGATCTCACCGTTGACCTCATGGGCGAGAAAGTCGATCTGCTCCTCTACTTTGAGAAGCAGGAAGACGTGTTCACGATTTACACTTCCGCCGACAACGGGGAGTCCTGGACCAAAAACGAAACGCCCCTGAACGATGAACAGGAAAAAGGCTCTTCGGACCTGAAGGCCCTCGCGACGATCAAAAAGTTTGCCGACTCCTTTGAAGAGACCGGTACCGAGACGGTCCGCGGGACGGATGCCGTTATCTATTCCGGAAGCATCCTCTGGAAAGACCTGTTCGAGGGCGTGGATCTCGCTTCCGTCATGGAAGCGGCCGGCTCTGCCGCCAGCTCCGCCTCCGGTACGCCGCTTGACCTCAGCGGAATGGATCTGACCGCTCTGGGCAGCATTCCCGTCACCATCGGATTTGACAAGGAAAATGACCTGATCGTAAAAGGCTCCATCGATCTGACCGAGACCGTTCAAAACCTGATCCCCATGGTCATGAAAGTCGCCATGCAGTCCATGGCCGCCCAGAGCGGAATGGAAGGGATGGAGGGAATGGAGGACTTTGACCTCAGCGCCCTCGGTTTCAACCTCGATATCCACAATCTGACGGTCTCCGCCGAGCTTTACAACTTCGACGCCGTCGGTGAAATCACGATTCCGGCAGAAGCCCTGGCTGCCGAAACCGCCGCTGCCGCCTGAGTCTTTCCGCCTTCTGTGTATGCTTCTGAGGAGATGATCGCTTGCAAAAAGCTTCTCATAAGCCAAAGCTGACCGTCGTAAGCAGTTTTCACTATCTTCGGCTGGTCTACCGCTCCGCGCTGTTTCTCGCATTTCTGGGGATGTATCTCTCCTTCCGGCTGAAAGGCGGCGCGGATATCTCCACCGTGCTGGAGAGCCGTCCCATGATCCTCAGCCTCATCTGGGCTGTCTTCACGGTGGAAATGGTTCTGCGCTTCTTCCCCTCCCGTCTGGAGAGTCCGGGATGTCAGAAGCAGTTTGCCCGAAACTACGTCAAGACCGGCAAGACCAACATCGACATTCAGGACAACAACGCGGTTGTGCTGGTGGCCCTGATCTGGATTGCCTTCAACGGCTTTTTCGGTGCGCTGCACATGTCCGGTTTTCTGGACGACGGCATCATGATTCTCCTGTGCCTGGCCTATTCGGTCTGCGACATGATCTGCATCCTGTTCTTCTGCCCCTTCCAGAGCTGGTTTCTGAAGAACAAGTGCTGCTGCACCTGCCGGATCTACAACTGGGACTACGCCATGATGTTCACGCCGCTTTTCTTCGTGCGCAAGTCCTACACCTGGAGCCTGCTGGTGCTGTCGGTGGCCCTGCTGGCCCGCTGGGAGATCACCTTCTACAAGTACCCCGAGCGCTTTTCCGAGGCGACCAACGGCTATCTCAG
>CAMKEK010000206.1:0-3037 GCA_946411545.1 uncultured Clostridia bacterium | reverse complement strand
CCGTCCTGGTGGACAAGTACATGCCCGGCATCGAGCTGGAGGTGGATGTCATCTCGGACGGCACGGATGTCCTGATCCCCGGTATCATGGAGCACATCGAGCGGGCCGGCGTTCACAGCGGAGACTCCATCGCGGTCTATCCGCCTTATAACCTGACCGACCCCTTTCTGCATCGGATCTGCGATGTCTCTGAGAAGCTGACGCTTGCCCTGGGCACCCGCGGCCTGGTGAACATCCAGTACCTGATCTATGAAGGGGAGCTCTACGTCATCGAGGTCAACCCCCGCGCATCGCGCACCGTGCCGTATATCTCCAAGGTGACGAATGTTCCCATGGTGGATCTGGCATCACGGATCATGCTGGGTGCAAAACTGAAGGATCTGGGCTACGGCACCGGCCTCTGGAGAACCCCGCCCTACTATGCCGTAAAGGTCCCCGTGTTCTCTTTTGAAAAACTCTCGGATGCAAACTCCATTCTCGGCCCCGAGATGAAGTCCACGGGCGAAGTTCTGGGCCTCGGCCGAAGTTTCGCCGAAGCCATGTACAAGGGCCTCACCGCTGCCGGATTTCACATTCCGTCTGCCGGGGACAAGGTGCTCCTCAGTGTGGAGACCGCGGATTATCCTGAAATCCTGAACCTCGCCCGGCGCTTCCACGAGCTGGGGTTGAAGCTCTGCGGCACCGAAGGCACCGCGGCCACCATTGCCGGGGCAGGCCTGCCGGTGGAACGCTTTGAAGCCGAACAGATTCTTCGCGGCGAGGCTCCGGGGCTGAAGCTCATCGTCTATACCGGCGCCGTAAAGGACGGCACCATGGGCGACTACATCGCCCTGCACCGCCGCGCCATGCAGCTTGGCATTCCCTGCCTCACCTCGCTGGATACCGCCGGGGCCCTGGCCGACAGCATTGCCTCCCGCTACAGCCAGAGCAATACCGAGCTGGTGGATCTGAACCGCATGCGCCGCTGGCGCCGGACCATTCCCTTCACCAAGATGCAGGACTGCGGAAACGACTATATCTTCATCGAGAATTTCGACGGCAGCGTGTCCTGTCCGGAGTCCCTCTGCGTCTCCCTCTGCCAGCCCCACTACGGCATCGGTGCCGACGGTATTGTACTCATGGAGCACTCCGCCAGAGCGGATGTGCGCATGCGCAGCTTCAACCGGGACGGCAGTGAAGGAAAGATGGCCGGCAACAACCTGCGCTGCGTAGGCAAGTACATGTACGACAAGGGATATCTTCGGACGGAAAACCTTTCGGTGGAGACCGCCGGGGGCATCCGCCGCCTGAAGCTCTTCTGCCGCGACGGGCAGGTGAGCTCGGTTTCCGTGGATATGGGCAGGGCGAAGCTGGATGCCGCCTCGGTCCCCCTCGACACGGAAAAGCTTCCTGATTCAGCATACAGCGCCGATCAGAACGCATTCATCAAAGATTATCCAGTTGAGATCGCAAACTCGCCCTGGCACATCACATGCCTCTCGGTGGGAAATCCCCACTGTGTGGTCTTCTGCGACACGGTGGACACCCTGGAACTGGAGACCGTGGGACCGCAGTTTGAGCATGCGGAGATTTTCCCCGAGCGGGTGAACGCCGAGTTCGTGAGGGTCGTGAGCCGTACAGCGCTGCGGATGCGTGTCTGGGAGCGCGGCAACGGCGCAACGCTCGCCTGCGGGACCGGGGCCTGCGCGGCCGTGGTGGCCGCGGTCGAAAACGGCTTCTGCGACAAGGGGACCGACGTCCGGGTGACCCTCCCGGGCGGTGACCTGATCGTCAATTATACCGACGAGAGGGTGGTCCTGACCGGCAGCGCCAATGTCGTCTTCTCCGGGACCTTTGAGTATTGAGAAAGCGTAGCGGGAGAGCAGATATGAAAAAGCCATCACTTGCTGCAAGCGTAATAAAAGTCTTTGTAGGGCTGTTGTTCCTGATCATGGCCTTTGACATGGACGACAGTACGATTGCCGTATGTCTTGTCCTCGGTCTTGCTTTCCTGGCATGGGCGTTCCTGCCTTACCGACGGTTTCAGCGGGAAATGCAGGACGCGCAGGCCGGGAGGGAAAGCCCGGTCAAAAGGCCGGGAATTGGCGCCATGATTGCCAAAGCCGCTTTTGGTGCGATATTTTTCATCATGGCATTCGACATGGATGAGCTCTCTTCTGTGCTGCTCAGCGTGCTTCTTGGCGCCGTTTTTCTGTTCTGGGCCTGGTATCCTTTTTGGAAGTACCAGCACGCCGTTCGTGCGGAATCCGAATCAGGAGATCATCCAATGCGGGAGGCGGATGCCCCGGTGCCGAAGAGCGCAAAGCGGTTTTGCCCGTTTTGCGGTGCGCCCATGTCCGGAGACACCTGTGAATACTGCGGGATGTATTCGGAGGAGTGATTTTTGGTGACAGGAGAACGGCTTTCCCGGCACGTTCTCTGAGGCTTCCTGCCGGGTGGGGGACCATGATCGGATCTCTGATGGGAACATCGGCTCGGCGGAGCGAATGATGGAATGCTGCCGCAGAGCAAAATCTATATCTATAAGAGGAGCAGTCAATGGAATGCACGGAAGTACGGGTGGATACCCGGATCAAAACCCCTGAAGAGACGGAAATCGGGAGGCGCAATGCAGAACTTGCGTTTGAACTGAACCACACGATGCCCATGAGCGAACGGTATATGGAGATTCTGCATGAACTGTTCGGTGATAATCTCGGAGAGGGCAGTTTCGTGATGGCTCCGATCAAAGGGGTATGCTTTGACAGGGTTAAAATCGGAAAAGGCGTGTATATCAACGCGGACTGCCTGATGATGGCCCGCGGAGGCATTACGATTGAAGATGAGGCACAGCTGGCGGCCAATATACAATTGATTACCAATAACCATGATTTTTATGACAGGCCGATTCTTCCGTGTAAACCGATCCTGATCTGCAAAGGAGCGTGGGTCGGCGCCGGAGCAACCATCCTCCCGGGAATCCGCATCGGGAAACACGCGGTGGTAGGAGCTGCGTCTGTCGTAACCAAAGATGTACCGGATTATGCCGTCGCGGTGG
>CAMKEK010000205.1:0-3043 GCA_946411545.1 uncultured Clostridia bacterium | reverse complement strand
TTTAGCATCAGGTTTCCTGATCAAGCAAACAGCGGATCAAGTTCAAAATAAAAAACCATAAGGAGGAACCATCATGGCAAACAAGTACACCGGAACCAAAACCGAGAAAAACCTCTGGGAAGCTTTCGCGGGCGAGAGCCAGGCCAGAAACAAGTACACCTATTTCGCTTCCGTGGCGAAAAAGGCGGGCTATGAGCAGATCGCGGCCCTGTTTCTGAAGACGGCGGACAACGAGAAGGAGCACGCCAAGCTCTGGTTCAAGGAGCTGGGCGAGCTTGGCAGCACCGAGGAGAACCTGCTGCATGCGGCAGAGGGCGAGAACTTCGAGTGGACCGATATGTACGAACGGATGGCCAGGGAAGCGGAAGAAGAGGGCTTTCCCGAGCTGGCCGAGAAGTTCCGCGGTGTGGGCGCCATCGAGAAGGCCCATGAGGAGCGCTACCGCAAGCTTCTGAACAACGTCGAGGAAAAGAAAGTCTTCGAGAAGAGCGGTGTCAAGGTCTGGGAGTGCCGCAACTGCGGTCACATCGTTGTCGGGACCAAGGCCCCGGAGGTCTGTCCCGTGTGCAACCACCCCCAGTCCTACTTCGAGGTACGCGAAGAGAATTACTGATCCGGCGGGAAAACAGCCTCGGTCGGAACCGGCACCTTGTAAAAAAGACGGAGAAGCAGAAGAGCCTGCTTCTCCGTCTTTTTTCGATGCGGCGATTTCGCCGAGGGTTCTCAGCGGAAGAAAGGTTTTGATTCTTTCCGTCCGTGTCAGAAGACGACCGATTCAATCTTCAGCGTGAGCAAGGTGTCGCCGGTGACGTTCTGAAGGGTGACGCTTCCGTCTGCGTCGTTCCGGGTCAGCTCGCCGGAGGTCGTTTCGGCATCCAGAATTCGGAAATTCTGTTTCGGAATGATGCGGCAGACGCTGTCTTCACTGATAATCATGCTCTCGGCGCCGGGTTCGTTCACCACACCTTCCATGGTCACATAGGGTTCATAATACCCGGCGAGCTTCAGCTCATAATAGCCGTAGATATGACTCTCCAGGGGATCGTCCTCCGGAAGGACAATGATATCCGCCCCGTCGTTGTAAACCGTCCCGGCATGGTTGAAAACCGTCCCGGCTCTGGCATAGACCGTCCCGCCGAAGTTATGCACGGTGCCGCCGCTGCAGAAGACCGTCCCGCCGACATTGGTGACGGTAGCGCCGGTGCTGTAGACGGTTCCACCGTCAGTCCTGACGGTCATACCCTCGTAGGCGTAGAAGGTATCCCCCGCCGCTACGAGGATGGGCTCCTGCTCCGGCTCGGAGACGGGCGGCTCAGAGGGGATGACGACTTCGGGGAAATCACCGGAATCCGGCTGAATCTGATCCGCGATCTCGGCGGCCTGCTGGGAAGTCTCCGGGATTTCGGATGAGGGAAGCGGCGCCCCCTCCGCCGCGGGAACGGATTCCACGTGCTTTTCTGTTTTCAGCGCAAGCGTCATGGCCGGCAGCAGACAGAGCAGCAGAATCAGGAGCAGAAGCGCGATCAGCGTTCTGGTTTTCATGTGTCAGTCCTCCTTTCGGGAGCTTGGAATTGCAAAAGATATTATACCGCATCCGGAAGAGATCCGTAAAGCGGGCGAATCCAAAAGATTTATGAATATTTGCCCGGAAACGGTTTTTTGTTGAAGCGGCGGCAAATGAATGATATAATAAGAAGTCAAATTGCGACATGCTGAGACACGGACATAAAACTGATTAGAAAAAACAGAGGGAATCTCTTATGAAAAAAATCATCCTGACCATCATCCTGGCCATCCTGCTGATGGCCCTGCTCTGCGGCTGCGGAGCGGCCGCGGTTTCGGCGGATCCGAGCCCGGCACCGACGAAAGAAACCGCGGCGGAAGCCGCGGCGGAAACCCCCGAGCCGACCGAGACACCGGAACCGACCCCGACGCCGGTACCGGAACTGACTTTCCCGGAGGGCAGCGTTTACCCGCTGGATGCCGCGAGAGTATCGCTCCACAAGCTGACCCATCAGGATGTGGAAGAGGCGGCGAAGCTGCTGAGTCAGATGCCGGAGCTGACGCGGATCGACATGGGGACCGACGGGGCCTGGACAAAACTGGACCGCGAGGAGCTGAACGCGCAGACCGCCGCCATGGAACGACCCCTGAAAGCGACCCGGGACCTCACCTGGGCCGACCTGCGCACCCTGCAGGAGGCCGCGCCCCAGGCGGAGCTGGAGTACCGCTTTGTATTCTATGGGCGTTATCTGAGTACGCTGTCGGAGGAGATGGACCTGAACCACAGCGTCATGACGGACGATGGCGCAGCGGTGCGGGAAATCCTTCCGCTGATGAAGCGCTGCAAGCGCCTGGACATGGACTCCTGCGGTGTCTCTTCGGAGCGTATGGCGGAGATCCGGGACGCCTATCCGGAGATGGAGGTCATCTGGAGAATCTGGTTTGCAAACGACCAGTTTACCATGCGCACGGACTCCGAGCGGCTCTGGTGCGCCAACTTCTATCCGTACATGTGGGATGAATACACCCAGGAGCTGAAGTACCTCACCAACCTGAAGTACCTGGACCTCGGGCACAATCTGGAACTGCACAACTGGGACTTCATGCGGTATATGACGAATCTTGAGGTGTGCATCATCACGGCCAGCGGCTGGGACACGCTGGACATGTTGGAAAACTGCACGAAGCTGGAGTTCCTGGAGATTGTTCCCTATGCCCACATCGAGCTGGATCTCACGCCCCTGGCCGGCATGCAGGATCTGGAGCATCTGAACATCTGCGGCATGGGCCAGACACAGGGCTGGGAAGTGCTGCTGGGCATGCCGAAGCTCAAGCGTCTCTGGATCGGGAGCCACACGGCCTACTTCTTCCCGGAGGGCGCGATGGAGCAGATTCTGGAAGCCCACCCGGATACGGATATCCTCTACAAAGTCGACGGAGCGGCCACCGGAAGCTGGCGCATGAACCCGGACGGAACGGTTCCGGAGCGTTATCTTCTCCTGCGGGAGCAGTTCGACTATGACCACTGGCCTTCCGTGGC
>CAMKEK010000204.1:0-3043 GCA_946411545.1 uncultured Clostridia bacterium | reverse complement strand
GCGGTGATGCCGGGCGAGATCAGGGAGAACCAGCTCCAGTCGTCAAAGGTGCAGAAGCCGAAGTCATAGCCCGGTGTAATCCCCGCCTGCTGCATGGCGCGCAGCACATCCATCGCCGTGACGCCGTTGACGGCCAGGGCGGCAATCCGCTCTCCGGAGAAGCGCTCGCGGAAATCCCTCACACAGCGCAGGCAGTCGCCTTCCGTCTCTCTGGAGAACTCATACAGAAACGGCTCCGCCTCATCCCGTCTTCCCGAAAAGGCGGAAAAGAAGCTCTCTCTGCGCTGGATGCGCGGCATGACGCTCTGGATGCGCTCGGTGAAGAAGGCAATCTTCCGATAGCCGTAGCGCAGCATCAGCTCGACGCAGTCGATGGTGCTGCGCCGGTATTCGCTGATCACGGTGTCCAGTTTCCCCTCGTGCTGCAGGCTTCTGTCCGCCAGCACCACCGGCACGCCCCGTTCGTTCTGCACCCGGATCAGAAACTCGTCATTTCCGCCGGTGGTATTGACGATCAGGCCGTCCACCCGGTTTTCGAGGAAGCCCTCAATGGCCCGCTGCTCCCGCAGGGCGTTTTCCTTGCTGTCGGCAAACAGGACCTGATATCCGGCGCTCTCGCAGGTCTCGGTAATTCCCTTGAGCAGCAGCCCTGCAAAAGGGCTGCCGATGTCGCCGATGCAGCAGCCGATCAGCATGCTGCGGCTGGCCTTGAGCCGCTGTGCGGTCCTGTTCGGGCGATAGTCAAGCTCCGCGATCACCTGCTCAATGCGCTGGCGGGTTTCCGCGGAGATGTTCTCATATTTGTGGTTCAGATAGCGGGAGATCGTCGTTTTTGACACGCCGCAGATCGCCGCGACCTGATCAATGGTTACCTTGCTGCCCATGACGAATCTGTCCTTTCAACCGTTCTCTCCCCGCCGGCGGCGGGGAGAGAACTCATTTTCGACCGATTCCCGCCTTACTGTCCGTAATAGGCGTTCTTCCCGTGCTTGCGCAGATAGTGCTTGTCAAGCAGCGTCTGCTGCATGGGGCCCAGCTCAGGATTGAGGATCATCGCGTGCCAGTCCATAAAGGCGACCTCTTCCAGGACCACCGCGTTGTGGACCGCGTTCATGGCGTCCTTGCCCCAGGCAAAGGGGCCGTGGGAGTAGACAAGCACCGCCGGAACCGCCGCGGGGTCTTTGCCCTCAAAGGTCTCGATGATGACCTTGCCGGTTTCCTTTTCATACTCGCCTCTGATCTCCTCATCCGTCATGGGGCGGGTGCAGGGCACCGCACCGTAGAAATAGTCTCCCTGGGTTGTGCCCATGGCCGGGATCTCCTTCCCCGCCTGTGCAAACGTGGTTGCCCAGCGGGAATGGGTGTGGACGATCCCTCCGCAGTCCGGAAAGGCTTTATACAGCTCCACATGGGTGGGGGTGTCGCTGCTCGGCTTCCACTTTCCTTCCACGACCTTGCCGTCCAGGTCAACCACGACCATGTCTTCCACGCTCATTCCCTCATAGGGGACACCGGAGGGCTTGATCACCACCAAGCCGCTCGCCCGGTCGATCCCCGAGACATTGCCCCAGGTGAAGGTGACAAGACCGTACTTCGGAAGCAGGAGATTCGCTTCCAGAACCTGTTGTTTCAATTCTTCCAGCATGATGTTTCCTCCTGATTTCTGAACCGCCGTGCGGTCCTGTTTTTTCTGATGATTGCAGTTCCTTTTCTGCCTCTGCCTCTTTCTTTTCAGCAGCCGCAGGAGCAGCCTTCTTCAGCCCCGCCGCAGCCGCAGCCCTCTTCGTGGCCGCCGCAGCCGCATCCGCAGCTTCCGCTGCAGCCGCCGCATCCGCCGTCGGCCGGGCTCGTGGGAAGCTGTCCCGTGACCAGCAGGTCTGACGCCGTGTCCGCGTCTCCGCTGTAGCCGACGATGGGCACGATGCCGTAGCTGAGCAGGGCCGCCTTGCCTTCGCCGCCCATGTTGCCCACGATGACCGCGTCCACATTCAGTTCCTTCATAAGATCCGCCATCTGCTGGTGTCCGGAGCGGTCGGAGCTGTCCACCAGCTTCTTGGTGCAGTCGCTGACGTATTCGCCGTACTCATACACCGCAAACATCGGACAGTGCCCGAAATGGCCGTAGATTTCCCCGTCCTGATAGGCAACCGCTACTCTCATCTCAGGCCTCTTCCTCCAGGGGCAGGTCCTGCTCCAGGCTGTCGACCAGGGCCGAGACATACTCGCCGCTCACCTGCTCCACCTGACCGGCGTCCACCATGGCGGTGATATTGGGGTCGATGGGCAGACGGGCCACATGGGCGATGTCGAATTCCTTCGCCACGCTGTCCGCCTGGCTGGCGCCGAAGATCTCATGCTTCTTTCCGCAGTCCGGGCAGGTGAAGTAGCTCATGTTCTCCACGAGGCCCAGCACCGGCACGTTCATCATCTCCGCCATTCTCACGGCCTTCGCCACGATCATGCCGACCAGATCCTGGGGCGTCGTCACGATGACGATGCCGTCGATGGGCAGGGACTGAAAAACCGTCAGCGGCACATCGCCGGTTCCGGGAGGCATATCCACGAACATATAGTCCACATCTCTCCACAGCACGTCGGTCCAGAACTGGGTCACCGCGCCCGCAATGACCGGTCCGCGCCATACCACGGGCTCCGTCTCGTTCTCGAGGATCAGGTTGATGGACATCACCTGCAGGCCGGTCTGTGTGGTCACGGGGATCAGATACTGCTCGGTGCCGGTTGCGTGTTCATGGATGCCGAAGGACTTCGGAATCGAGGGGCCCGTGATGTCCGCGTCCAGCACGGCGCAGCTGTGGCCGCGGCGCTGCATCTCGGAAGCGAGAAGGCTCGTGACGAGGCTCTTGCCGACGCCGCCCTTGCCGCTCACCACGGCAATGACCTTTTTAACACTGGAATAGGGGTTCAGCTCTTTGAGAAAACTCTCCGGCTTGCGCTCGGAACAGTTGGAACTGCAGCTGGAGCAATCATGATTGCATTCTGCCATTTTGTTGTATCATCCTTTCGCGGTTTTGTTCTAACCTGA
>CAMKEK010000203.1:0-3100 GCA_946411545.1 uncultured Clostridia bacterium | reverse complement strand
TGTCGCCGCCGACGGACGCTGTCGGAAAATAGACGGCGCTGTTTGACGCGGAGAGACGGGTGACGGACGGCTAAACCTGTCGTAAAAGAAAGAGCGGTGCTTGTGGCATCGCTCCCGGCAAAACCCTGCAGGGCGCTCATGTTGCTCCCCAGCATTGCACTATCCTCCCGGCAGGTAAAAGCCCAGATTCAGGTGACCCGTTCTTCCAGCACCTCGGACACCATCCTGTCATCCACGATGAGACGATTTGTCTGATAAGCAAGACACAGGGACAAGGCACAGGCACGGTTGATCATACGCGGCAGTCCGGAAGAATACTCATAGATTTTCCTGACGGCAGCTTCGGAAAAGATCTGTTCGTTGCCTCCGGCATACTTCAGCTGGCTGGAAATGTAGGACTGGGTACGGGAAAGGTCGTACATTTCCATAAAGCATTCCACATCCAGCCGGTCACGGATGGCGCGGTAGGACTGGGTTTTCAGCCGGTTCCAGAGTTCACTCTGTCCGGAGAGAATCAGCGCAAGCGGGTTCTCGGAATCCATCCGGTAATTCAGAAGAAACCGGATCTCCTCCAGCATCTCCTTATCCAGCAGATGCGCCTCGTCTACGATCACAACCAGTTTTCTGTTGTCCAGACCTCTGAGCAATTCGATCTGCTTGAAAAGCTGGTTTTTGGCATCCGATCTTTTGTATCGCTTTTCACTCCCCATCTGCTTCAACAGGATGTTGTAGAAACTCGTGGGAGTGAGCTTTGATTCCGTCACGTAGAGTACTTCGTAATCATTCCGTGGAAGCGTATCGTGAAATCTGCGGAGGGCGGTGGTCTTGCCGCTGCCCGAATCTCCGATCAGCAGCGCGAACAGTTGACGCTGCGACACATATACCAGCCGGTTTTGTATCTCAGTATTCTCCTGATCCATATACAGCTGATCGACAGGAATCCCGCGAATAAACGGCGTATGCTTCATGGAAAAGAAGGCTTCATACATCCTCGCCGCCCGCCTTTCCCACTTCCTGCGTATAGGACAGGACGTTCCGATGCTTCATCTTCCGGTTTTCATACCGGTCGGATGCGGCGTCCAGCAAACGCGAGCGATCCGTCGGGACAGTTTCGACCTCCGCCCGCTTCGGTCTGGGAGCGACGTGTTCGCCCACAACCAGCTTGTGCGCACGGAAGGGAGTCACCCCGTCCACTTCAACAGTCAGGGAATCCGTGGATGATTCGTCGAAGATGATGTCCACTTTCCTTCCGGCGAAACGGACGCCGAGGTCGTACTTCTCTCCCCGGAAACTGATGCAGCCGCTCTTGTCGGCCTTGCGCTGTTCACAGTGCAGGAATGCCCTTGCGAGAACGGCGCTGTCGATAAACCTGGGCGGCATGGAATCGCTCCTGAAAGCAATCTCCGGGGTGGTTCCGAGCGCGCTGTGCTCCACAGTCAGGTAACACTCGTTCAGCCATGCGGAAAACAGCGTGTTGAGTTCTTCGAGAGACTCCGGGGGCTTCAGGGCGATCTCGTCGAGGAAGGCTTCCATGGTGAGATTGAAGCGTTCCTGCTTTCCTTTGCCCTGCGGATTGCGCGGCTTGGCGTACAGGAGCCGGATCCCCATGAGGCCACACGCTCTCTGCATCCAATGAGTGCGGTACTGACTCCCGTTGTCAAAGTAGAGACGGCGGGGAGCGCCGTACTTCATGACCGCCTTGCGGAGGGTGTCTTCGACGATCCCCTGTTCCATGTTGTCGTAGAACTCCCCGTGCACGAGATACCGGGTGCAGTCGTCGATCAGGCAGGAGAAATAGGTCTGCGTCGGTTTTCCGTTCAGGTTGAGCGTGGGGCCGTACTTGATGTCTCCCTGCCAGAGATCGTGGCGGTGCTTGCGCTGAAACCGCTGAGACGCATAGCCGTTGTCCTGATAGATCTTCATCATGCCCGCGGAATATCCGGCACGGACGAGGGCATCCTGGAGCGTGGTCCGTTTCAGTTCACCCTCCTCCACCACACCTTCCATCTCCAGAATATGGATGATGGTGGGAATGCTTCTGGACGGTTGTTCCCGCCGAAGCAGGATCGCCGCGTCAAGGATTTCCTGACTGATCTTGAACTTCAGGGCTGTACTCCTGCCGTCGGGCTTCAACCCGTCAAACCCCTTCTCGTTGTACGCGGCGAGATACCGCTCGAGGGAGCGGACGGATACGCCGGTGCGCTCGCTGACGTCTTCTTTGAGACGCGGAAAAGGTCTGCCGCCGGGATCGGGCTGTAGCAGAGGCGCAATAAGCCTGAGCCGTTCCTCCGCAATCTCGTCTGCGTGCTTCCTGTTCTTCATGTCTGCCATCAAAAGGCACCTCCTTGTTCAGGTTGCCTTCATTGTAGCAGATCACTCCGCGCCAAGATATGCGGAACGGTTGTGTACCCAGTTTCCGCTGTTGACAACCAGACGGACAAAATACATCAGCCGTTCCGCCAGCGGTTTGTTGTCGGGAATCGGGCTGAATCCCGGGTATAGAATCTTCATCGCTTCCACGATGTGCCGGGCGTAGATCAAAAACCACTCCACCCAAAGCCGGACACCGGTGATCGTCGTACCGTCGCAGCAGACCTTCTCATTGTCTTCCGCGATTACAGCGTACATCTCCGCGCTGCACCGCTTGTACGGGATGATCCAGTCGGGCAGTTCCCGGTGGGTCTTCCGGCATTGCTTGCACTGCATGATGCGGAGGCACCAGATCTCAGGAAATTCGCCGTCCGAGTGCTCGTTGAATCTCCGAACTTTCCTCCGGCACGTCCCCCGCACGAAGAGATCGCCGGAACAGCAGGGACAAGGGACAAATTCGGCATATCGCAGATGGTGCGGTCGGTGCGGGTCTTCCTCCGCCTTCCTGACGCTGATCATGATTCTTGGGAAGGAGATCTTCTCCCGGCTCCCGATCCCCTCTGCCTCCGAGCTCGTTTCTTTGGGTTTATCGCATTGGTTTTCCCGGGAGCGATACCCCTTCTATTATACCATATTTTTCCGACAAATT
Organism: uncultured Clostridia bacterium; assembly: GCA_946411545.1. GTDB lineage: Bacteria > Bacillota > Clostridia > Oscillospirales > Oscillospiraceae > Limivicinus. Next base: position 81 of record CAMKEK010000203.1, on the reverse strand, counting down.
GGCCCGGCTTTCCGACAATTTGCTCCGGCGTCGCGTCAGGTTACGCCGGCGATCGGTAGACGGGGGATTCTGTCGCTAACA
>CAMKEK010000202.1:0-3139 GCA_946411545.1 uncultured Clostridia bacterium | reverse complement strand
GGCGTGGTGCTGCTGAACGTGCAGAACAACTACAACTTCATCGAGTCCGTGGTCTACGGCATCACCGGCGGTCTCGGCTTCATGCTGGCGATCGTGCTTTTCGCGAGCGTTCGCGAGAGAACGCAGTTTTCCGATTATCCTGAGTGCTTTGAAGGCTTCCCGATCTGCCTTGTCTCCGCGGCGCTGGTGGCCATGGCCTTCATGGGATTCAGCGGTATGAAGATCTTTTGATGAGAGGGAGGATGCAGTATGATTAAATCAATCTTCCTTGCAATCATCGTGCTGGGCGTACTGGGTGCGATCTTTGGCGCGCTTCTGGCGTATGCGTCCAAGATCTTCCATGTGGAAGTCGACCCCAAGCAGGCCCAGATCCGCGAATGCCTGGCGGGCGCCAACTGCGGCGGCTGCGGCTATCCCGGCTGCGACGGCTATGCCGCTGCGGTTGCAAAAGGTGAGGCGCCGACCAACCGCTGCGTCGCGGGCGGTGAAGCCACCGCGGCCAAGGTTGCCGAAATCATGGGCGTCAGCAACGACGCCGCAGACAAGATGGTCGCGTTTGTCCCGTGCAGCGGCTCTCTGGAGGCAGCCGAACTTCGTTTCAACTACAACGGACCGGAAGACTGCCGTGCGGCCATGCTTTTCGGCGGAAGAAGCAGCAAGATGTGCACCTTCGCCTGCATCGGCTTCGGAAACTGCGCCAAAGCCTGCCAGTTTGACGCGATGCATATCATTGACGGTGTCGCCAGGGTTGACCGGCTCAACTGTGTCGGCTGCGGCGCCTGTGTGGATGCCTGCCCGAAGAGCATTGTGAAGCTGATTCCGGAGAAGCAGAAGATCATGCCGGCCTGCTCCAACACCGAGAAGGGCGCACAGGTCATGAAGGTCTGCAAAGTCGGCTGCATCGGCTGCATGAAGTGTCAGCGCGAATGCCCTGCGGACGCGATCGTCGTGAAGGATAATTTGGCACAGGTCGATCCCGCCAAGTGCGTGCAGTGCGGACACTGCGCGGATATCTGTCCGCGGCATATCATCTCATTCTTCGGACCGGAGTACAAGAACTGCTGATCAAAGAAGGACTTACTTGTCGAAAGGAAGCAGAAGCATGGAATATGTGATGAAAGTCGAGGGCATGATGTGCCCCAAGTGTGAAGCCCGCACAAAGAAAGCGCTCGAAGCGGTTGCAGGTGTCGAGTCCGCGGTCGTCAGCCATACCGCCGGAACCGCCGTTGTCACCGGCGCGGCGCTGGATCCGGCAGCGCTGAAGGCGGCTGTGGAAGGCGCAGGCTACCACGTTGTCGACTGATACAAGAATCTGAGCAATACACAGCAAGCGGGGCTCCCGTCCGTCATGGAGGGAGCCCCGCTTCCGTTTTGAAGAAGTTGACTTTTGGATAAAAGAATCTTTGATGAAAGAACGGCATTACAGCTTGAAACGGTTTTTCGTCTGACAGCGTCGGACCAGCTCTGCCGTAAGGCCGCGGCTGACCTCGCTCATCTTCTCCAGATAGGCGGCCATATCGCTGCGCATCCCTTCTGCCAGCCAGGCGCTGAAGATCCCGTAGCAGAGACAGGAGAGCATATGCATGAGTCCGTTCCACTCCTCGGACGGCGTGCTGATGGAGGGATAGACGGTCTCAAAATAAAGCTCCACCGTCTTGTCGCAGACACGCCACATGTACTGCTCAAAAAGATCGCGGCGGGTACTGGAATAAATATGGCGGATAACCTGACGATTCTGGGAGGCGAAGTTGGCAGCGGTGATGACACAGTCCTCCAGACTGCTGATGTTCGGGTGCTCCCGGATAATCCGGCTGAGTTCTTCGGAGAAGATCTCCTCAATCAGTGTGGGAATGTCGGGATAGTGATAATAGAAGGAATTCCGGTTGATCCCGCACTCGTTGGTAATATCCCTGACGGTGATTTTGCTCAGGGGCCGCTCTGAGAGAAGCTTCAAAAAAGCGTCACGAATGGCGATTCTGGTCTGACCGGACAAACGGAAGACCTCCCTTCAAACAGAATAATGTCAAAATGGTATTCATAGAGGTAAACAAAGGCGGGAATCCGCCGCGGTGAAGACTCAGAGAGCGGCCGACTTCGGAGCGCCCGGGTGCTCTTCCGTCATGGCGGGAAAACGGGCTGAGAAGCTCAGCAGGCGGTCGTCGGGATCATACCCGGCGGTCAGCTCCGCCTTGTGCAGGCGCGCAATGGCCTGCGCGGCGGACAGACCGATGCCGAATCCGCCGGATTTCTGATTCCGGGAACTGTCGGCACGGTAAAAACGATCGAAAATCCGGTTTAGATCCGGGACCTCCGTCACGGTGTTGGAAACGCGCAGACAGACGCGGTGATTCTCAGAACGGAGGGTGATGAGGATCTCTCCATGCTCCGGACAGTACTTCACGGCATTATCCGCCAGAATCGAACAAAGCTGAGAGAGCAGCGCGCGGTCGCCCGCCAGGGCCAGACCGTCCGTAAGCCCGGCGGTAAAACGGATGTCCTTCAGCTCGGCCGCTTCGCGGAAGGGAAGAAATACCTCCCGGCATAATGCGGAAAAATCGATCTGCTGGGGCTGCTCCAGGACGCTGTACTCGTCGACGCGCGCCAGGGTCAGAAGGTTCTTCATCAGCTCGCCGAGCCGCCCGGCCTGGGAGCGAATGTTCCGGCTGTACTTGTTTTCTCCGCCGCGCATTTCCATTGCGTCCACATTGGCAAGGATGATGGCGACGGGGGTTTTTAACTCATGCCCGGCATCGGTCACAAACTGCCGCTGCCGCTCCATGTTTTCCGCGATGGGACGGATGGCCCGGCGGGAGAGCGCAATAACCAGCGCAAGCATCAGAAGCCAGCTGACAGAGCCGAGAAGTAGAGACAGAAGGGCAACACGCATGACCGCATTTCGGCGGGTGCCGCTGTCCAGAAAGACAATGCGGTATCCGCCTTCCGGGCGCGGGAAAACCTTATAACGATAGGATCCGGCCGCTCCGCTTGTCCGGCTCACATCAAGGCCGAGGGCAAGACTGGCGGCTTCCTCTTCCGTGACGGAAGCAATATGGCTGATGTCCGTGCCGATTACATGACCCTGACCATCCAGATCCACAACAAAATACAGTGCGGACATGCGCATGTTATCGTCCATCGG
>CAMKEK010000201.1:0-3144 GCA_946411545.1 uncultured Clostridia bacterium | reverse complement strand
AACGCCTGGCACGCCACCGGAAGCATCACCGGCGTCTATGAAGACGGCTGTGAGCTGTTCCGCAAGCGCATGGAATGCGCGATCATGCTGGCCGCGGCGAGAGCCGAGCGGGAACAGCAGGGCGCATGAACACCCCGATCTGTGACTTTGTCCGGGCGTATGCCCGGAAGGACCCCATCCGATTCCATATGCCGGGGCACAAGGGAAAGACCGGAGAGCAAATCCCCGGATGGAAGGAAATCCTGCCGCTGGATATCACGGAAATCGAGGGCGCGGACGTGCTCTATGACGCCCGGGGCTGTATCCGGGAGAGCGAAGAGAACGCATCGCGGCTCTTCGGAAGCGCCGGGACGGTGTATTCCGCGGAAGGGTCCTCGCTCTGCATTCGGGCGATGCTCTATCTCGCGGTGATGCATGCAACGCTGCAGGGCCGCCGGCCGAGGATTGCCGCCGGACGAAACGCCCACCGGGTTTTTCTGGAGACAATCGCGCTGCTGGATCTTGATGTGGCGTGGCTGGGAACCGGGGGTGAACTGCTGCGGACGGGAATCGAAGGCAGGGAGCTCGAAGCGATGTTCGCCGACGGAGAACACGCACCCACGGCCGTCTATGTGACCAGTCCGGACTATCTCGGCAACCGCACGGAACTGATCGCTCTCGCAGCGCTCTGCCGCCGGCACGGTGCGCTGCTCCTGGTGGACAACGCCCACGGGGCGTATCTGAAGTTCCTGGAAACATCCGGGCACCCGCTGGACTGCGGTGCGGATCTCTGCTGTGACTCGGCCCATAAGACCCTGCCGGTCCTGACCGGAGGGGCGTATCTGCATGCCTCCCAGAGCTGCCCGGAGGAGCTGCGCGCCATGATGGAGCGGGCGATGGCGCTCTTTGCCAGCACCAGCCCGTCCTGGCTGATTCTCCAGTCGCTGGACGCCTGCAACGCGAGGCTGGACGCGGATTATCCGGAGAGAATCCGGAAAGCCGCCGGACTGCTTCGGGAAGCGAAGCGGCAGCTGCGGGATCTGGGCTGGGAGCTGACCGGCGACGAGCCTCTCAAGCTGACCCTCTGCCCGAAGAACAAAGGATACACCGGGACGGCGCTCGCCGAAATCCTCCGGGAGAAAGATATTATCTGTGAATTCTCGGACCCGGATTACCTGGTGCTGATGATGACGCCGGAGAACACAAAAGAGGAGCTGGAGAGCCTGCTCGACCTGCTGGCCGATCTGCCGGAGCGCGCGCCGATCGAGGCCCGGGCGCCTGTCACGGGAGAGCGGGTAAGGGCGCTGCGGCCGCACGAGGTGCTCTTTCGTCCGTTTGAGCGGATCCCGGCCGAAGAGAGCCTGGGAAGAATCCTGGCTTCCCCGGGGGTCAGCTGCCCGCCGGCGGTGCCGATCGTCCTCTGCGGCGAACGGATCGATGAAAAAGCCCTGGAGCTGTTCCGCTATTACGGAATCGAATTCTGCGACGTTGTGAAAGAATAGGAACGAAAGAATAAGAACGGGACAAAAAACATCCCCTCGCCGTTTGGCGAGGGGATGCTGCGTTCAGCCCGGAAGGAGCGAATCCACGAGCTGTGGGAAAAAGTTTTTGTCAAAAACCTGGAATCTTGTGAGCGGCCAGACCCGGATGAACACCTTTCCAAGCATCTGTTCGTCATCGATCAGGCCCAGGATCGAGCTTCGCGAATCCACCGAGCTGCCCCGGTTGTCGCCGAGGACAAACCAGGAGTGTTCCGGGATATCCAGCGGATAGCTCATGTCATTGGTCCCGGAATTGGAGAACAGGGCATAGGATTCATAGAGATCCGACCCGTTCAGGCGGACATGGCCGTCGTCCGTGACCTCGATCTGTTCCCCGGGAGCGCCGACGATACGCTTGACGAGGATTCGGTCCTCGTGCCGGAAGGCGACCATATCGCCGGTACGGAGCTTCGCCTTCGGAATGGCCAGAACCAGATCCTTCTCTTCCAGCGTGGGGGACATGGAGTTGCCGTAGATCACATAACCGGACAGCAGACAGAAAAAGGTGATGCCCGCGACGAGGACGACAACCAGCAGGAAGAGAATCACCCGAAGCGCAATCGGCATGCCGCGCTTCTTCTCCATCCGCTCAAGCTCCCTGCGGAGCTGTTCCGCCGTCGGGCGGCGCGGAGCAGGGGCCTTTGCCGCTTCGTTATTCGCCATCGTCGGTCCCTCCGTCGGAGAAAAGCCGCTTCTGAATCAGCTCCGAAACATCCTGCCAGAAGGCATCGCTGTCCTCCTGGGCACGCTGAAGCATGAGCTCGGCATCCGCCGCGGCCTTCTCTTCCGTGGCCCGGGCCGCTTCCTCGGCATTTTGCAGCACGAGAGCGGCGGCTTCTTCGGCCTTGCGGACGGCCTCTGCGGCCTGCGCCTCGGAAGTTTTGCGAAGTTCTTCGGCGGTTTCTTCCGCCCGGCGGCGGGTTTCATCGGCGCTGTCGGCCGCCTCCTGAATACAGCGCGAGGCTTCGCTGTCGGCCGCCGCGATCAGCTTTTTCACGCCGGCTTCCTTCTGCAAAAGAAGCTCGTCTTTCTGCTGCAGGCGGCGCTCCCATTCCTGAAGATGCTGCTCCTTGGCGGCATTGGCTTCCCGCTGGGTGTTGGCCACGTTGTCCGCGGCCATTCTGGCTTCCTGAAGGATGATGGCGGCCTGCGCGCCGGCGTCGGAGGGGGCCTCTTCGGCCAGGGTCATGCCGTCTCTTGCCCGGCTGAGGTCCGCGTTTGCCTTCGAGAGAGCTTCACGGGATACGGCGAGCTCCTCTTCAAGCGCGCGCAGCTGTTTGCGAAGCTCCGCACGGTCCTTCCGCAGGGCCTCGTTCTCAGTCTGGGCATCCAGCAGGAACTCCAGCAGCTCTTTGCGGCTCAGTTTTTGAACTTCTTTATCCGTCATAACGTCCTCGTATCCTCCATATCGTCTCGCTTCCGGCAGGCGTGCCGAAAGCTCGCTCATTTCGGTACTCGTCCTTTTCCGTGCAGACCCGCTGACGCTGGGTTCTGCACGGATTGTTGTTTTTTACAGGTGTGCCAGGTTGGCCTTCAGGTTCTCAATCAGGGCTTCCAGCTTGGCCTGCTTCTCACGCTCGACATTGACCACGGCTTCCGGAGCGCGGGTGACGAAGTTCTGGTT
>CAMKEK010000200.1:0-3144 GCA_946411545.1 uncultured Clostridia bacterium | reverse complement strand
ACCGATACCAGCGATCCCCGTTTTCTCACAGACCGTGAGCTTTGTGATCGCATTTCGGCGGCCGGCTGCAGCGGAGATCTTTTCCGGGAAATCCCCTGGGGCTTTGACAAGGTGTACTATTTTGACGAGGGAACCTTCTGCGTCAGCTATGATCAGGAGCTGTCGGACGGACGGCGCGTGAACTGCTACGGCTACAACTCCATGTACGCAACCCTGTCCAGCGGCAGGGAGGTCGTCTCTCGGATCACAGATCCGGAACAGTTTTTGGTCCGGACCCATACCGCTCCGGACGGCACGGAGCTGATCATCCTGCAGAAGGAGAAAGAAGCGTTCCTGTATGTCTATCTTTCCAATTCTTTCTTCGAGATGCACATCCAGGGCGATGATATTCTGTCCGAGGCCGATGTGGACGCGGTTGCGGACAACCTGAATTACGGCCGCATCGGGATCTGAGTGTGCAAAGCGGCGGGCCTGCTTCCGGCAGGCCTGCCGCTTTCTGTTCTATGGATTGTTTTCCCGTCATTCCGCGTTCCGGAAGAGCGCCCCGTCGGCTCCGGTCCGCCCGGCAGCTACTTTTTCTTATGCGTTTTGTTCCGGTTCTGCTGTTTCCAGCGCTGCATGGCCTGCTCTTCGGCGCAGAGCTCACGGTGCAGGCGACGCGCGGTCCACTTGCGGTTGTGCTCGGTAACCACGGCCTTCAGGCGGACGCTCTGCCCCTCACGGCGCAGGGTATCCAGCAGTTCGTGGAATTCTTCCTGGGCCAGGGCGTGCATCAGCATCAGTTCATCGGCAAACGCTTCTCCTTCCGGCTGTGCCGGATCCGCCGCCTCACCGCTCAGAAGCGCTTCCAGTGTCTCGCCCTGCCGTTCCGGCGGGATCTCCCGGCAGCTCAGGCCCAGCCGAAGTGAGGTCAGACGGATCGCGGTTTTCTTCTCCGGATCCTGAATGTTAAACAGCAGCAGTTCTCCCATGGTTTCTCCCCTCCCCGGTCGACGCCGGTCATGCGCCGACGATGTTGGCCTTCCGTTTCCACTTTCCGGTCCGATACAGAACGAAGGTGATGGTCGCGCCGATAATCCAGGTGACCAGCAGGGAGACATACATCATGGCGCAGTTCCCCTGCGGCAGCTCCGGCGTCTTGGACAGGGCCACCAGGCCGTAGGCCAGCGGCACCCGCACGATCACCGTGTTGATGATCGCGATCCACATCGGGGTCACCGTGTCCCCCGCGCCGCGCATGATGCCGGAGAGGCACTGGGTCACTTCCATGGCGATATATCCGGCGGCCAGAATCTGCATCATTCGATAGCTCAGATCGATCAGCTCCGGCGTTTCGGTGAAGACCGCCATCAGGCTCCGTCCGAAGAGCAGGATCAGCGCCGTTATCACCGCCGAGACTCCCATGGCGGTCAGCGTCCCCTGTCTTGCCCCCTGCAGCACCCGATCCATCTTTCCCGCGCCGATGTTCTGGCCGGCAAAGGTCGTCATCGCGGTGCCCAGGGAAAACGCCGGCAGCATGACAAAGCCGTCAATGCGCATGACGATGACGTTGGCGGCGATGAACTGCTCCCCGAAGCTGTTGGTCAGCGACTGGACAATGATCATCGACATGGAGAAGATCGCCTGGGTCACCCCCGAGGGCAGGCCCAGCCGCACAAGCGAGCTGACAAAACGCTTCTCCGGCCGGAGGTATTCTTTTTTGAGCTGGAAAAGGTCCGTCATCCGCACAATCTTCCGCAGTGCGAGGACGGCCGAGATGACCTGCGCAATCACGGTCGCCCAGGCCACGCCGGGAACCCCCATGCCGAACTTTGCCACAAACACATAGTCCAGCACGATGTTCACGCCGGTTGCCACCAGCAGATAGACCAGCGCGGAAGCCGAGTCGCCGAGACCGCGCATGACACCGCTCATGATGTTATAATATCCGCCGCCCGCGATGCCGAGGAAGATGATCGTCAGGTACGACTGGCACCAGCCGATGACGCTCTCCGGCGTGTTCAGCAGGCGAAGCAGCGGTCCCGCCATCAGGGGCCCGACAATCATGATGAACAGCGACGCAACCCCCGTCAGCGTAATGCAGCAGCCGATGGTCTTGCCCAGGTCTTCCTTCATGCCGGCGCCGAAATACTGGGAAACCATGATGCTCGCGCCCACGGAGATCCCCATGAACAGCACCAGCATCAGGTTCAGCAGCGGCCCCGCGCTGCCGACCGCCGCCAGGGCGTTGTCGCCGACAAAGCGTCCGACGATGATGCTGTCCACTGTATTATACAGCTGCTGGGCAATGTTCCCCAGCAGCATCGGGATCGCAAAACGGACGATCTGGGTAACCGGATGGCCCACCCGCATATCCACGCTCTGAAACAGGTTCATAAATCAGTCTCTTCTCTATGTTGTGTAGTTGTATGATGATAACAGCAAGCGGCCTCTCCGTCAAGTCCCCCGTTGCCCTGTTTCCTTCGTTTCTTCCTTCCGGTCCGGTTTCACAGGCCCGGCGGCTTCAGAGCAGAATCTCCGCTTCGACAAACTGCCTCCCTTTCCGGGAATTGCCCCCCAGGCCGCTGACCGTTCCTTTCCCTTTGCCGCGCAGCGAGATCACGTCCCCCTCCCCCACCGCTGCGTCCGTTTTCATGCAGACACTGTAGTTGAGGCTCACGTTTCCCTCGCTGATCTGTTTGGCGCAGGCGGTCCGGGAGAGGTTGAACATCCCCGCCGCCACGGCATCCAGGCGCATGCTCATCACCGAAAAGCTTTTCTTTTTGGTTTCCCGTTTCGGAACCTTCACCTCATCGAGAGGTATTTCCTCGGCCTTTACGCTGACTCTTCCGATCCGGTCCACCGTCAGCAGGTGCCCGCAGATCCCCGGCAGGCAGAACACCGTGGTCTCGGCCCCGTCGATCAGGATATCCCCGAGCCGGTCTCTTACAATGCCGGAGGCCAGAAGCGCACCGAGATAATCCCGATGCCCCGGTTCACCAAAATACGCCTTGAAGCGGACGGCACAAATCAGGTCCGCTCCCGGCACCTTCCGCTCTTCCTCCGCGTCCTCTTCCGAAAGAAACACCGCGATACTGCGCTCGCTGCCTTCATAGCCGCCGTAGAAGCACATTCTTGTTCCCCGGTCCGGGTGTATTTTCTCCC
>CAMKEK010000199.1:0-3169 GCA_946411545.1 uncultured Clostridia bacterium | reverse complement strand
GCCATGACCATTATGCCGGTGGTCCTGATCGTGCAGCTGGTATTCTCCGGAGGAATGATGAGCCTGCCTGAGCGGGCGGAACCCATTACCGGAGTGATCATCTCAAACTACGGCCTTAAGCTGATTGCCACCCAGGCAAACTATAACGCCCAGCCGCTTGGTTCAGCCTGGGGAACCGTGGAGCGGATGAAGGGCAATGAGATCAAGACGACGCTTACCATGGGCCAGATTCTGGACTATCTGGGTGATCCGGCCAATCCGCAGGCGGAACAGATCCGCTCCGTCGAGCTGACAGATGACAAGAGCCTGCTGGGTGTTGTCACCGTCGGAAATGTAGTGGATACAGTTAATGACAGCGAGGATTCCAAACAGCTTCGCTCCCAGACGATCCCGATCGACACCACCGTGGGAGATGTCATCAAAATGCTGGGAGAACAGGAAGTCCGGGAGTATGTCGAGACCAAGGCGACGGAGAGCGCACAGGTAAGCGCCTATGACTATAACAAGATGAATGTCGCGGGCTACTGGCTGAGTCTGGCTTTCTTTGCACTGGTGTTTGCCGGACTCTCGACGGTCACCCTGGAGATGATTGACCGAGACAAGCGCTGACGCTCTTGACATTCCTATACAGCCTGCTATAATCCCAAGAGCATCTGAAACAGACAGACTTGAGAGGAATCTGAGGGTATGCAGAGGTATATAGGGGATCGGAATTTCTATCGGAGGGTATTTGCCATTCTGATGCCGATCCTGATCCAGAATGTCATCACGAACTTCGTCTCCATGCTGGACAACATCATGGTCGGTCAGGTTGGAACGGAGCCGATGAGCGGTGTCGCGATTGTGAACCAGCTTATCTTCGTCTTCAATCTCTGTGCGTTGGGCGGGTTGTCCGGGGCCGGAATTTTGACGGCGCAGTTCTACGGCAAAGGAGATCAGGAGGGAATCAGGCAGTCCGTCCGGGTCAAACTGCTGATCGGTCTGTCCATTCTGGCGGTGTTCGGAGCGGTGCTGAATGTCTCGGGCGACAACTTCATTCGGCTGTTCCTGCACGAGGGGGAGAGCGGGCTGGATCTGGAAGCGACGATGCGCTATGCACAGAGCTACCTGGATGTCATGCTGCTGCAGCTGCTTCCCTTTGTGATTACCACCATGTATGCCAGCACCCTGCGGGAAACCGGAGAGACCGTCCTGCCGATGAAGGCCGGACTGATCGCGGTGGGGGTCAACCTGGTATTCAACTATATCCTCATCTTCGGCAAGTTCGGCGCACCGGCACTGGGCGTCGTGGGAGCCGCCGCGGCAACGGTGCTTGCGAGAGTTGTAGAGATGTGCATTGTGGTGATCTGGACTCACCGGCATACAGAACGCAATCCTTACGTGATCGGTCTGTACCGGAGCCTGAGGGTTCCGAAGCGGATCCTGTATCAGGTGATCCGGCTGGGGCTGCCCTTGATGATCAACGAGCTGCTCTGGTCCGGCGGCATGACGGTACTGAATCAGTGTTATTCCATGCGCGGACTCGAGGTAGTCTCCGCCATGAACATCTATACGACCATCTCCAACCTTTTCTTCAGTGCCTTCATCTCCACCGGGAATGCCACCGCCATCATGGTGGGACAGCTGCTGGGCGCGGGTGAATTGGAGCGGGCGGTGGACGAGGACCGAAAGCTGATCGCGTTTGCTTTTGCACTGAGCATTGTCCTCAGCGCCATGATGGCGGCGACAGCCCCTTTCTTCCCACTGATCTACAACACCATCCCCTATGTCCGGGAGCTCGCGACAAAGATCCTGCTGATCTCGTCGCTGATGATGCCCCTGCACGCCTTTGCAAACTCCTGCTATTTTACCCTGCGCTCCGGAGGCAAGACGTTCATTACCTTCATTTTCGACAGCGGTTCGCTGTGGCTGATCAGTGTCCCGATGGCCTTTGTCATTGCACACTATACGCTGATTGCGATCATTCCCTTCTTTACGATTGTGGAGGGACTGAACCTCATCAAGTGCGTGATCGGCTATGTCATGGTAAAACAGCGACACTGGGTTGTGAACCTGGTGGAGGGCAAAGCATAACAAAGGAAATACGAATAAAGAAAAGCACAGAAGCGGCAGAACCAAAGCGGTCTGCAGGTTCTGTGCTTTTTCGTTTTCAGATGAATACCGGAAACTACTGCAGAAGGGCACCTTCGACGTCTGACGGAATGGCGGTTGCAAACCAGAGTATGTCACTGACATTGCGCTCCATTCCGAAGTCGATGTAGTTGTAAGGCTCACCACGGAAGACCAATTCACCGGTCTGGCCGCCGTCAAGACAATAGGCTGTCTGAACGGGTTTCTCGGCAAAGTGCTGCGCAAATTGTGTGACATTCCAGCGTGCCTCGTGGCTGCCGTGGTTCAGAGACATGTAGAGATAATGGAGCGGTGCGATCTGGCCGATTCCGGCACGGGAGTAGCCCATCCCAACCTCACCCACCGGATACCAGCCGCAGGGAATGGCTTCCCCGTTTTCTACGAGAACAGGGCCGAAGGCCACGGAGAAGAGAATGTTGTTGTCGCGCATGAAGTTTCGGATGCTCTCGGGCGTGTTCTCCGCGCCCAGCCGCTGATACAGGAAATCCCCGGAGGCAGTCACAAAGAGCGTATCCACGCAATTGTAGAGAGAATAGCCCTCGGCGTAGTAATCGGTGTTGAAGCGGTAGAGCTCGCGGTTCCAGGCCAGGATACCAAAGTTGCGGTGACGGTAATAATCCGCGTTCATCGCGACGACGGCGTTGGCCTCATCGGCCATGACCGTGGCGAAGTACTCGTGGTCCGAGCCGAAGGTGTCGTCGGCAAGCTTCCTTCGAAACTGGGAGGCGTCGGCGATTTTGATTTCGGCGAAGCTGCAGCTCTTTCCGTCGATCTCTTCTTTCCAGAGAATCGCCAGGATGGAATCGTCAAGATAATACTCAATGTCCCGGGCATAAAGACCGCGGTAGAAGCTGGCATTTGGGTCAAAGGCGACCGGCTCATCCGCAGCCAGCAAACCGGAGGCTCTGGCCTGCTGAATGACATCGAGGATCTCTGCAGCGTTGTCGATACTGACGGTTCCGTAGCAGGCGTGATTGGGCTCGGGACCTGAGACCGCATCCTCGGGGAGCGGCGTGAAACTCTGCGCTGCGGCAGAAGC
>CAMKEK010000198.1:0-3186 GCA_946411545.1 uncultured Clostridia bacterium | reverse complement strand
ACGATTCATACGTTTTTCCCATCTGTCATACGGCAATCGTATGGCAGATGGGAATCTTCATAATAACGGTTCTCCTGCATGACACAGTTTGTATAAATCGCCAGTTGACAAAGCGCGGTTCGGCCTATATAATCAGCTCATCTTTAAGGCGACCCAGAGAGATCGGCAAGGATAAACCATATTGCTGCGGGAAATGTATTCCCGTCTTTTTGGCCTTGCCTTTCGGGTAAGGTTTTTGTTTTTTTTGGAGGATGCGTGGATGGTGTATTCCCGGCGAATGAAAAAAACAAACGCAGAGGTGAAACTGCCCTTCATCGGGGACACTTTTGCGGCCTTTGTCTGCCGCGATACAAGTCTATATACCGCTATGTCCGGTTTCAGCATGCAGGAAAGCCTGTGTGAATGAACCGGACTTTTTATATTCTGGAGGAGAACTATGAACAGAGAAATTCGCATTGCAAAAGACCTGCTCAGCATCCGGGCCGTGTTTTTCCGTCCGGAAGAGCCCTTTACCTGGGCCAGCGGAATTCAAAGCCCCGTTTACTGTGACAATCGCCTGACTCTTACCGCGCCGGAAGTGCGCGACGATGTGGAATACGGTCTGATGGAGCTTGTGGAAGAGCACTATCCCGAAGCGGAAGTTCTGATGGGCACTTCTACGGCCGGCATCGCGCACGCCGCCATTACCGCACATCTGATGGGAAAGCCCATGGGCTATGTCCGCTCCGGTGCAAAGGATCACGGTCGGAAAAACCAGATCGAAGGCCGCCTGGAGCCGGGTCAGAAGGTCGTCGTCATTGAGGATCTCATTTCCACGGGCGGTTCCGTGCTCGAGGTTGTGGATGTTCTGCGCGAAGCCGGTGCGGAAGTACTCGGCGTGGCAAGCATTTTCACTTACGGCATGAAGAAGGGCCTGGAGCGGCTTGCCGCTGCCAGGGTCATCAATCACAGCCTGACAAATTTCGATGTGATCGCCCAGGTCGCCGCAGAAGAAGGCTATATCCGTCCGGAAGATGTAAAGCGGCTGATCGCCTTCCGGAACAATCCTTCGGATGAAAGCTGGAGGAGCGTATGAAGCGAAGCCTGATTGACATTCTTGATTTCAGCCCGGAAGAGCTTCAGGAGCTGATTGACACCGCAAACGACATCATCGCCCGGCCCGAGGCCTACAGCCGACTCTGCTGCGGAAAGAAGCTTGCCACCTTGTTCTTTGAACCCTCCACCCGCACCAGGCTGAGTTTTGAGGCCGCCATGTATGAGCTCGGCGGACACGTGATCGGCTTCTCCGAAGCCCAGAGCTCCTCTGCCTCCAAGGGAGAAAGCGTTGCCGACACGGCAAAGGTTATCAGCTGCTACGCCGACATCATCGCCATGCGCCACCCCAAGGAGGGTGCGCCGCTGGTCGCCGCGATGAATGCGAGTATCCCGGTCATCAATGCCGGGGACGGCGGGCACAATCATCCCACCCAGACGCTGGCAGACCTGCTGACCATTTATCGCGAGAAGGGCGGGTTTGAAAACCTCACCGTGGGATTCTGCGGTGACCTGAAATTCGGGCGCACCGTGCATTCTCTCATCAGCGCGCTTTCCCGTTATCCCGGATTGAAGCTCTATCTGATTTCTCCCGAAGAGCTGAAGCTCCCCAGCTATGTCAAGAAAGAAGTTCTCACCGCGAAGAACATCACCTATGTCCAGACCACTGATCTTGAAGGGGTCATGCCGGAGCTCGACATCCTGTACATGACGAGAGTGCAGCGGGAGCGCTTCTTCAACGAGGAAGACTATCTCCGTCTGAAGGACAGTTACATTCTCACCCCCGAGAAGCTGAAGAACGCGCGGGAGGATCTTTGTATCATGCATCCCCTGCCCCGCGTCAACGAGATCAGCGTTGCCATTGACGACGATCCTCGCGCCTGTTATTTCAAGCAGGTTCTCTACGGAAAGTACATGCGCATGGCCCTGATTCTGAAACTCTTAAAGGAGGCGGGAACGCTGTGAATATCGATTCCATTTCCAACGGCATTGTCATCGACCACATCACGGCCGGCCGCGGCATGAAGCTCTACGAGCTGCTGGGGCTTGAAAAGCTCGACTGCTCCGTCGCCATCATCAAGAATGTTCACAGCGAAAAGCTCGGCAAGAAGGACATCATCAAGATCGACTCCGACATCCCCGTGAGTCTGGATGTGATCGGATATGTCGATCCGGGAGTGAGCATCAACATCATTCGCAACGGAGAACTGGTCGAGAAAAAGCGCATCGAGATGCCGGAAACACTGACCAACGTGATCTTCTGCAAAAACCCGCGCTGCATCACCCAGACGGAACAGGAGCTCAAGCACGTCTTCCGTCTCACAGACCGCGTGAACAAGGTCTATCGCTGTATCTACTGCGAGACCAAGGCCGGCTGATTCCCTGCGGTCATCTCAGCATCAAGTGAAGGAGGAGTCCATTTCATGAAGAAAGTCGGCATTGTCATGGGCAGCGACAGCGACCTGCCCGTCATTCAGAAAGCGACCGATCTCCTGAAGAAACTGGAGATTCCGTTTGAAGTGCATGTCTATTCCGCCCACCGCACGCCGGAACAGGCCCGGGAATTCGCCGTATCCGCCCGTGAAAACGGCTTTGGTGTCCTGATCGCCGCCGCCGGCATGGCGGCTCATCTTGCAGGCGCGATCGCCGCAAACACCACGCTCCCGGTTATCGGGATTCCCTGCAAGGGTCCCGTACTGGATGGGATGGACGCCCTGCTCAGCACCGTTCAGATGCCCTCCGGAATCCCGGTCGCAACCGTCGGCATCAACAACGGCGCCAACGCCGCGCTGCTGGCCGCGGAAATTCTCTCCGTCGAAGACGCGGCCCTGGCCGAACGCCTGCAGTGCAAGCGCGCGCAGGACACCGCGGCGGTTCTGGAAAAAGACGCCGGCATCGCAGCCCGGCTCTGAACGGCACTCAGGCTGTTCTCTTAAATTCGTTCACCCTATATTTTTATAAAGGAGATATCACCATGGAAAAGAAACTCGTTTACACCGGAAAGACCAAGAATGTTTACGCCCTGGACAACGGCAACTATCTGCTGAAGTTCAAAGACGACTGCACCGGCAAAGACGGCGTATTTGATCCCGGCGAGAATTCCGTCGGTCTCACCATCGACGGTGTCGGCGATGTGAACCTGCGTATGTCCAT
>CAMKEK010000197.1:0-3230 GCA_946411545.1 uncultured Clostridia bacterium | reverse complement strand
ACCCAGACCCGTTATGACCTGCAGGATATGTTTGCCGCCGGCAAGCTCGCCATGGTCATCGCTCCGAACCAGCTCCCGACCTACGTCGCGGATAAGGGCGGCGAGATCAACATGGCCACCGCAGGCCTGCCCGCCAACGAGGGCAAGGCTTCTTCCTCCGTCGGTGTCATGGACCGCGTTATGGCCTTCAAGGACGATTCCGCTCCCGATCAGGCTGCGCGCAACGAAGCCATCGGCAAGTTCCTCAAGTTCTTCTATGATCCTGAGAACTATGTCGGCTGGGTCAGCATGGAAGGCTTCCTGCCTGCTGTAAACTCCGCGGTTGAAGCGCTTGTTGCCGCAGATCCCAGCTTCGAGGCATGGCTGGATGTTCTTGGCGGCTGCCAGTTCTATCCCACTGCAAAGGCAGAATGGGATCAGGTGAAGCAGGGCGTCATCGCTGCCGAGCAGAACGCGCTGACCGGTGCGGATGTCCAGGCCGAGCTCGACGCGCTGCAGGCAGAGCTCACGAAGTAAGCTCTGATTCCGAGCGTATTCCACAAGTTACCGCTTTATCTGAACAGGGCCGGCTGATATGGTCAGCCGGCCCTGCCCCATCTCACGCGTTTCCATCGCTTACCCAAGGAGGATGGTCATGAATACCGGACTCAACCGAACCAAATGGGAGCCCTATGTGTGGCTCCTGCCCAGTATCCTGCTGATTGCGATCTTTGTCGTGTTCCCGATTCTGATCGTCTTCAAGCTTTCCTTCAGTGAGATCTCAAAGGCCGGCGTGATCGGCGGATTCATCGGCTTTGACAACTATGTCGAGGCGGTGCATCTGCCCGCGTTCAAAACCGTCATGCTGAACACCCTCTGGTGGGTGCTCTCGGTGGTCATCCTGTCCACACTGCTCGGCTTCATCATTGCCATGGTCCTGAACCAGAAGTTTCACGGACAGAAGATCGCCCGCGCCATTATGGTATTCCCCTGGGCAACTTCGCTCGTCATTCAGGCTTCGGTCTGGAACTACATCATCAAGGCCGAATACGGCAACCTGAACAACGTCCTGCTGAACCTGGGCATTATCCGGCAGGCGATCAACTGGCGCTCCAGTTATCAGATCGAATTTGTCTGGGAATGCTGGGTCGGCATTTTCGTCACGGTTCCGTTTGTCACTTTCTGTGTGCTCTCCGGCCTGCAGTCCATCGACGGATCGCTCTATGAGGCGGCCACCATGGACGGGGCGGGCTTCTGGCACAAGCTGCGCCATATCACGCTGCCGATGGTCCGGCCGTCTCTTACCGTAAGTACGGTTCTGAACATCATCTACGTCTTCAACTCCTTCCCGATCGTCTATACCATGACGAAGGGAGCGCCGGCCCATAAGACAGATACGATGATTACGTATCTTTACATGCTGTCGTTCTATGAGCGGAAGAAGGGACCGGCCACCGCGCTGTCGGTGATCGGCTTCCTGATCCTCTGTGTCTGTGCCGGAATCTACATGATGACGGTGATGCGGAAGGAGGAAGAGCTGTGAGATATCCGGAAGTGCGTCAAAAAAACCGGCGGATGCTGTTGCTTCTGATTGTCGGTCTTGTACTGACGCTGATCCTGATGAGCCTTCCGCTGTACAGCTTCGACGTGGGGGTGTTCACCAAGAAGTCGGGAAACACCTTTGTCGGAGACGAAAAATATCAGGCCGCCCGGGCAGAGGTCGAGGCCGTGGCGGAGGACTACCGCGCACAGGGCTTCGACGTGGAGATCCAGGAGGATGTTCTGGAGCGTGTCAACTCCAAAGGGAAGACCACCTCCCTCATTACCTTTACGGTGACGGAGCGCTACAGCAAAAACATTTTCTCCTTCCTGGGAAAGGGACTCTCATCCTCCCTGGTCGCAGCGGGCATCCTGGTGCTGATGGCGGCGGCGCTCGTCTGTGAGCTGGCAGGCCTGGCCGGGACGGACGATCTTGTGCCGCGGTATCTGGACCGGAAAAGCAGACGTCTGCGCAGCGGGGCAATTGCGGCCCTGGTGCTTTCGTTGCTGCTGGTACCGGTGTTTATCCTGATGAACAACGTCATCTTCTCACGGCAGCTCTCCCTGTATAACGCGGAGCTGATCACGGAAGGGAAGGACGCGCTCTTCGGCAGGCTGGACAGGTTTTTCTTTGACGGAAGAATGGGCGAAAACATAGGCGATGTGCTCGGAGGGCTGAAAATCTCCCACTCGCCGATGATCTGGCTCTGGGCTGCGACGCTGTTTGTCTCGCTCCTCGCGGCGATTTCCCTGCGCTACGGCGAGATCAAAAGCGGCCTGCTCCGTGGCCTTCTCTATGTGTTTGTGGTTGTCGTCTGCCTGATTACGCTCTATCCCTATTACGTCATGACCATCACGGCCTTCCGCTCCAACGCCGAGACCCTGGACATGTACTTCCTGCACATGTTCCCGACCAAGTGGATCTGGAGCAACCTGACGGATATTGTTCAGCGCGGGGTGCCGCGCTACCTGCTGAACTCGCTCTTTGTAGCGGGCGGGGCGACGGCATTGGCCATGCTCTGCGGCATTCCGGCGGCCTATGCCATGGCCCGGATGAACTTCGTGGGAAAGAAGGCCTTCCTGGGCTTTGTGATCATGAGCCAGATGTTCTCTCCGGTGGTGCTGCTGATCGGCATCTCCCAGCTGATGAACACCCTGCATCTGAACAACACCCTCTGGGGCCTGATGCTGATTAACGCGGCCTTCAACCAGGCTTTTGCCATCTGGCTTCTGCGGGGGACCTTCGTGTCGATTTCCTCCGAGATGGAACAGGCGGCGATGATCGACGGCTGCGGCACGGTGGGCGCCCTGACCAAAGTGCTGATTCCGATGGCGGCTCCCGGTATTGTGACGGCGCTGATCTTCGTGTTCATCAACGCCTGGAACGAATACACCATTGCGACGGTGCTGATCTCGACGGCCCAAAACCGCCCGATCACCGTGGGTATCACGCAGTTCAGCTCCTTCAACATGATTGAGTGGCAGTACATGTTTGCCGCCTCGCTGCTGGCGACGATCCCGGTGGTAATCCTCTTTATGAGCATCGAGAAGTATCTGACCGCGGGACTGACCTCCGGCGGCGTCAAAGGGTAAAAAGCTTCCCCGCCGCAGGGCGGTAAAAGAGAAAGCCTGAGTGCAAGGTTGCCCTCAGGCTGAGTCAAAGGACAAAAGAAATACACTCCCTCGCCTTTCGGCGAGGGAGTGCTGCATTC
>CAMKEK010000196.1:0-3245 GCA_946411545.1 uncultured Clostridia bacterium | reverse complement strand
AGCAGCAGGTGTATCGTATAAAACAGGTACGACAGAAACTGTATTCTGAAAAGGCCGCGGTTGCTCTTGCACTGGAACGAGAAGAAAAACAGAATCGTTCCCACCAGACCGATCGCCTGTATGAGGATATACCTGGTGCTCATCTGCAATGATTCTGATCTGTCATTGATACTTACCATCCGTTATAAGGATGGAAGAATTCTACCACAGATTCGGCTGCGTCACAATCCCATACAGCGTAAAAAGCCGGAACCCCGTACCGTGTTCAGATCGAACACACAGGATTCCGGTTTTTACTTCAGCTGCCTTTTGTGGCAGGTTTTTTTATCTCAGATCCCTTTGACCGCGTTTTTGGCCGCGATCCTTCCGAAGGTTGTGCTCCGTCCGGCTGCCGCACCGCCCATCAGGTTGGGGTAGCTTCCGGCGAAGTAGTTTCCGGAGCAGTCGCCTACGACATAGAGGCCCTCGATCGGGCTCCCGTCGGCGCGAATTGCATGCAGATTGTCATCGATCTGGATGCCGTCCATGGTGCAGATAAAGTAGCCGCCGCATTGGCGTGTGCCGAAGTAAGGCGCTGTATCCAGCGTGGAGAGCCGGTAGCTTTCCTTTCCAAAATCCTCGTCGACTCCTTTCGCCGCCAGTTCGTTGTAACGTTCAACCGTCGCCTTAAACGTATCCACGGGGATATTCAGCTTCTCGGCGAGTTCCTCGATGCTGTCGGCACGGACAATATAGCCCTGGGCTTCCAGATCGGCGTTCATTCCGACGATCATCTCCATCGGGAAGACCGGGGCCGTTCCGTTCTCATGCGGATACAGCCGGCTGCAGCCATGGGTGGCAAAGCGTTCAATGTCTTCGGTATACTTGCTGTCCCAGACGTCAACAAAGGTGTGTCCGGGCTGACCAGAGGCAGAATGCAGAACATAGTCGTAGGGCTGATATTCACACATGAACCGCTCCCCGCGAAGGTTGACCTTCAGGAAGGGCTGGCTTCCCATCCAGAACCAGGCACCGGGCACGCTCTGCCCCGGAAGTCCGATCTCGTCCGGCTTAATGCAGGCCCGGTCAAAGATCATTGAGGTGTGGACCGTGTCCATAATCGCTCCCGCCCAGAGGCAGGCCTTGATCCCGTCGCCTCTGGATCCGGCCTTGTTGAAGTTGACGCCGATCATTTCCTGGGTATGAGGCTGCAGAGCCGCCATCATATCGGCGTTCATTCCGTAGCCGCCGGTGGCGACAATCACGCCCTTTGCCGCCTTATAACGCACGTACTCCCCGGCTGCGTTTGTCGCGATGATGCCGCAGACTCTCTCGCCATCCTTTTCCAGTTTCACCATTGTGGTTTCATAGTCGATCTGCAGACCTTTTGCCACAGCATAATCGAACACCTTGTCCATGGTGAGCTGCTCATAATACTCGGCGGTGTACTGAGTAGAGTGTCCCACATCCAGAAATTCATAATTGGAGGGAAGCGAGTGGTCATCAATCTCATGGCGGAATTCCATGCCGCCCTCAGCCAGACGGTCAGTGAACCAGTCGATGGTCTCTCCGCTGTTGTCCGCCCAGAGCTTGGCAAGACTGCGGCGGGTGTAACCCTGGCTCCAGTTGCAGAGGTGGTTGATCGCTGTGGTCTTATCCACATCGTCCCCGTCTTCCTTCTGCTCACGCGAGCCGCAGGCTGCAAGCGTGTCGCGGATGCCGCTCGCCATATCATGGGAGAAGCGCTCGATCAGGATGGTCCTGACCCCTTCCTCCGCTGCCGACGCGGCCGCAAAGGCACCGGAAGTGCCCGCGCCGATGACCAGCACGTCACACTCATACTCGGCCGTAATCTCGTTTTCCGCGACCACGGGCTCTTCGCCGAGCCAGTCATTGTTCGGTGCAGGTGTGCTGTTGTCTTCAATGATCACTTCCGTACCGGTAGCCTGGGCAACGCAGGCCGCAGCCGCCTTCCGAATGGCCGCGCTGGTCGTGCTGGCTCCCGTGACGGCATCGATTTCGTAACCCTGCGCGTCCAGGATAGCCTGCTCCATGGTCTCGCCGATGGCCGCGCCGATGCCGGCGGTCTCTCCGGACACATCGATCTTGACGTCGGTAATCGCATCCGCGTCAAAGGTCATCGTGACCGTGACTTCACTCTCCATGCCCCGTGCCGTTGCGCTGTAAGTGCCCGGGGTGTACATACCGGCAGCAGCTTTGACCCCTTTTGTGTTCAGACCTGCTCCGAACAGTGCAACCCCGGCCGCAGTGGCAAGAGATCCCCTCAGAAACTGACGACGGGAAAGTTCATTTGACATATTGATCGCTCCTTTTCTTTTATATACAAGATCAGCTGTTATCATTTTACCCTATTTACAAGCAGCGGGAAAGAGTGTAAAATCTTGCATATGCCGCAAGCTCAGCTTGCTTTATGAGGTGATCGGTATGACCCTGCAGCAACTGATGGTCTTCCTCTCTGTGTGCGAGGAGCTCAATTACTCCCGCGCTGCAAGCCATGTCTATATGACCCGGCAGGCCGTCAGGCAGAATATTGCGGAGCTTGAGAAAGAATGCCGCGGAGCTCTGTTTCAAAACTCCTGCAATCACCTCTCCCTGACCGAAAAAGGACAGCTGCTGCGGGACAAGGCGCTTCCTCTCATGGAAGCCTATCGGGACTTGCAGCATTCCATGATCGCCGATATCCGCCTGGAACATCCTATACGCTTAGGCATCAGTGCTTCCACGGTGCCGGACTATCTTCCCGGTCTTCAAAGCCACCTAGATTCCTTTTCTCAGCTTTATCCAAACCTGCCGGTTGATGCGATACGAATAGAGAACGACGAAGCCGGCCCCGCGCTGGTGTCAAAAGCCTTTGAAGCCGCGATTGTGCTCGATCTGGGAAGCAATTATCCAGGAGTCCAGAGAACGGAGCTGACGTCCCATCCCGCTGCGGTTCTGGTCGGCCGAACTCATCCCTTGTTTTCGCGTCCAAGAATCAGCCTGTCAGACTTGAATCAGGGCATCTTCTATCTGCCGGGGCACGGTCCGGAGTTCTCTCCCCTGTTCGAAGCCGCAGATGCCTGCGGCGCCGAAATTGATTTCACGATCATGCCGAGTTTCTATCAGGTTCTCTATCACATCAATGATTTTGGAGGCGCCGCGCTGAATCGTTACAACAAAGGGGACCATTATGACGCCATAGCCGTCCGAAACATTCCGTTAGAGGGTGTTCCGCCTCTGTGCAGCAGCTTCCTTTCTGTGGAAGC